>NZ_LT985980.1:1887453-2187453 GCF_900291985.1 Lysinibacillus timonensis
CAGTCCCAGTGTGGCCGATCACCCTCTCAGGTCGGCTACGCATCGTCGCCTAGGTGAGCCGTTACCTCACCTACTAGCTAATGCGCCGCGGGCCCATCCTATAGCGATAGCAGAACCATCTTTCAACTATCTAACAGGAGTTAAATAGTATCATTCGGTATTAGCCCCGGTTTCCCGGAGTTATCCCCAACTATAGGGCAGGTTGCCCACGTGTTACTCACCCGTCCGCCGCTAACATCTAGGAGCAAGCTCCCATCAGTCCGCTCGACTTGCATGTATTAGGCACGCCGCCAGCGTTCGTCCTGAGCCAGGATCAAACTCTCCATAAAAAGAATTTGAGTTTAGCTCAAATATGCTGGCATCATGTTTGATGTCCAAAATTATGTCTCTATAAATAGAAACGTTTAATTCATTAACGTTTTGTTGTTCAGTTTTCAAGGTTCATTTTTGCTAATATTTAATAGCAACTTTCATATTATATCAACTTTAAATCAGGTTGTCAATATTATTTTTTCGAAAGAGTTACTACTTCTTAAAAGCAATTTTAAATATCCTAACACTATCACACCAATCTGTCAACATTTGTTGAAAGATGTTTTTAATGTATTAGCGACGTTTATTACTATAACACCTTCATAAATAGATTACAAGTCATTATAAAAAGTAAAACAATTCCTTCTATTTAGATAACAATAGTTCAACTATACAATTAACGCTATGTTCCATTATAAATATCTAAAATAAAAAAAGCGTTAATGAATAATACTTCTATTCATCAACGCTTTTAATTATAGAGTTATTAAATAAATTAAGAAGATAAATGCAAAGATATACATTATTGGATTCACTTCTTTAGCCTTTCCTTTAACAATCATTGTTATAGGATAAAAAATGAAACCTACTGCAATACCTGTAGCAATTGAACTTGTTAAAGGCATCATGATCATGGTTAAGAATGCAGGTACTGCGATTTCGAAACGACCCCATTCAATTTGACCAAGAGAAGCGACCATTAACACACCAACTACGATTAAAGCCGGTGCCGTAACAGCTGAAGTAACTACAGATAATACTGGCGAGAAGAATAATGCTAATAAGAATAAACAACCTGTGACAATCGATGCAAATCCCGTTCTTGCTCCTGCAGCAACACCCGAAGAAGATTCTACATATGATGTAACAGTTGATGTACCAAAGATAGAACCTACAATTGTCGCAATTGAGTCAGAAACAAGTGCTCTTCCAGCTCGTGGTAACTTATTTTCTTTTACAAATCCCGCTTGATTCGCAACCGCTACTAGCGTACCAGCATTATCGAAGAAATCAACGAATAAGAATGTTAAGATAACTGATAACATTGATAATGTATAGAAACTAGGATCACCAAATGCATCAAATAACGCACCAAATGTTGGTGCAACACTAGGTGGAGCTGAAACAATCGCTTCAGGTAAAGCTACGACTTTGAAAATCATACCTACAATCGCCGTAATAACCATTCCATAGAATACGCCACCTTTAACTCCTCTAACTAATAGAATAACTGTAATAACAAGACCAAAGATTGCAAGCAACACTTTTGGATCGTGTAAATTACCAAGACCAACTATTGTTGCTTCATCCGCTTGAATAATTCCTGATGTTTTAAACCCTATATATGCAATAAATAATCCAATACCTGCTCCTACAGCTAATTTCAACTCCATAGGAATAGCGTTAATTAATTTTTCACGTAACCCAGTTAATGTTAATAATAAGAAGAAAACACCTGAGATAAATACTGCTGCTAATGCATGTTGCCAAGGACTACCGCTACCTAATACAACCGTATAAGCAAAGAATGCATTTAAGCCTAAACCAGGAGCTAGTCCTAAAGGATATCTCGCTATAATACCCATAATAAAACAACCAACCGCTGCAGATACTGCTGTTGCAACAAACACTGCTCCGTAATCCATACGTAATTCAGCTGGTAACCCTTCAACATCCGCTAATGTTAAAGTTATCGGGTTTACAACAAGAATATATGCCATGGCAAGGAATGTTGTTAAACCACCCAAAAACTCACGTCTGTAATTTGTTCCAAGTTCTTCAAATTGGAAGTATTTTTTCATTTTTATCCTCCGAATTTATCGTCACGATGCCAAAAATAATAGACATACACCCATAGTTGTTGTATGTCTACGATTCCCCAAAATTAAGCAAAAATACACTTGTAATTACAGGGTTAATCGTAGTCAAACTATTTAAGGTAGTTTGGTAGAAACTTTCGAGCCATATTCTCGACATTATACGACGAAATATTTAATTTGTTTTACGTTTGTAATATATCATCCTATCAAAAAGATTTCAATCCTATTTACGAACATTTTTATGTATTTTTTGTTAAAAGTTCGCTTTTTAAAAAATCTCATAGTTTAATGCTATTAAACTAAGACTCAATCCAATAAATACTTTCACAAAAAAACAAAACAAAACAAAACCCTCTACTCTTAAATAAAGGTAAAGGGTTTTTATATTTTATCTTCTTATCTTAATAATTATTCCCACTCAATTGTTGCAGGTGGCTTAGATGTAATGTCATACACAACGCGGTTAATGTGTTTTACTTCGTTTACAATGCGAACGGAGATTTTTTCTAGCACTTCCCAAGGAATACGTGCCCAGTCCGAAGTCATACCATCGATTGAAGTTACTGCACGGATCCCGATAGTGTAATCATACGTACGCGCATCACCCATTACACCAACCGAACGAATGTCAGGTAACACCGCAAAGTATTGCCAAATATCGCGATCTAGTCCAGCATTTTTAATTTCTTCACGTAAAATGTAATCCGCTTCACGAACGATTTCTAATTTATCTTCCGTCACTTCGCCAAGTACTCGAATACCTAAACCAGGACCCGGGAATGGTTGACGCCATACAACTTCTTCAGGTAGACCAAGCTCTAAACCTAAAGCACGCACTTCATCTTTGAACAATGTTTTTAAAGGTTCAATCAATTCGAACTTCATATCTTCTGGAAGCCCACCTACGTTATGGTGAGATTTAATTGTTTGTGCAGTTGCTGTTCCAGATTCGATAATATCAGTATAAAGAGTTCCTTGAGCTAGGAAGTCCATGTCTTCTAATTTTGATGATTCTTCGTCAAACACGTAAATAAATTCGTTACCGATGATTTTACGTTTTTTCTCTGGGTCTGAAACACCTTTTAACTTATTCATGAAACGTTCACGCGCATCGATTTTGATCACTTTCATATCAAAATCTTCTGTGAATGTTTTCATTACTTGTTCAACTTCACCTTTACGGTTTAAGTTATGATCAACAAACATACATGTTAATTGGTCGCCAATTGCTTTATGAATTAAAACAGCTACTACTGAAGAATCCACTCCACCTGATAAGGCACATAGAACTTGTTTGTCGCCAACTTGTTCACGAATTTTCTTCATCTCTAATTCAATAAAGTTCGCCATCGACCAGTCGCCTTTAGCAGAACAAATATCGAATACAAATTGACGTAATAAATCATTGCCATACACAGAATGGCGCACTTCAGGGTGGAATTGCACTGCATATAAACCACGATCAACATTTTGCATTGCTGTAATTGGACAAGAAGCACTAGTTGCAATTACTTCAAAGCCTTCAGGAACTTCCGTTACTAAGTCACCATGGCTCATCCAAACGATCTGATCCTTTGGAAGGTTACCAAATAACTTGTTGTCAACAGTTACATTAATTTCAGCTTTCCCATATTCGCGTGTGTCAGCAGGTTCAACTTTTCCACCAAGCGCATGCGACATCAATTGCATCCCATAACAAATACCTAAAATCGGTAAACCTAAATTGAAAATCGCTTCATCTACTTTAAAAGCCTTTTCGTCATATACCGAGTTTGGCCCACCTGAAAAAATAACTCCAACAGCGTTCATTTCTTTAATTTCTTCAGCAGTTATCGTATGTGGATGCAATTCTGAGAACACACCAAATTCACGAATACGACGTGTAATTAATTGGTTAAATTGACTACCAAAGTCTAGTACGACGATTTTTTCTTGCTCTTTTAACAATGGAGTAGTTGACACGTTTTACACCTCTTCTAATTTGAAGGCAGCCTTAACATTTTCTATAAAAAAACGCGTTCAAAAAGAATTCTTTCTGACGCGTTCATTAAACTTAAAAAAGGCGGGTAGAAACTTGCTGGAATGATGCATAGTTAAACCCGCCTTCATAGATAAGTTATTAAGGTAACTTAGTAGAAACATCCGAACCAGATTATCGGACTTATATGAAGGCAGCCTATCATTATTATTTTCCTTAAATTTTAACCTTAGTATTATCTAAAATCAACTGCTACTACGATTGATTAAATATTCCCAACTTTCTTTCAGCTTGCTGAAGTCAATATTCTTTTTTTCTTTACTGTAAATATATTGTTCATAAACACGAATAATATTAGACATATCACTCGTACCAAATGCATGATCCACCACTTTCGCAAACGATTGCAATGTCTGTTCATCATGTCGTTTTAAACCTCTTAATTCTAGCACTCTTAACAATTGACTAAACATTGTCTCAAAGGAGGATTCGTCCATTACTTTCTTTTTATTCATCTTAATATAAACCTTTGGCAACCATTTTCTACGAGAGATTAACAATAATATCCCAGCCGCTAATATAGAAAGGTTTATAATTACGAATAATATATGATTTTTATTTATCATATCAATGATACGCACAAAGAAATTCGGACCATTTTGTTTTATTGATTCTTGCTGTTTCTCCTCTTCCTCTTCTAGAGTTGGAGTATTCTGATTTTCTTCTAGCATCATTTCTTCATTTGAATAATCCGTTTCAATATCGTAATCAATTGAACGCATATTAGAAAAACCAATCGTTGGTTCAAAATTAACCCAACCAACATCCGGAATATATGCTTCTACCCAAGAGTGGGCATTATTATTCGTAATTTCATACGTTTTCATTTCTCCGTTAGTGTTTACTATATCACCACCAACGAATCCTTTAACCCATCTCGCAGGAATCCCGACTGAACGTAATAGAACGACCATGGAAGATGAAAAATTATCACAATAACCTACTTTTGTTTCAAATAAAAACTGGTCTACATAATCTTCATCTTCACCTGGCACCGCTACATTTTCGGTCTCATATCGAAAATTATTTTGTGAAAAGTAGCTTTCTATTGCCCTTGCCTTCTGATAAGGCGTTACCGAATCTTTAACTATTTCATTCGCTAGTTCTTCAACCCTTTGAGGTAAGGAATCCGGCAACTGTAAGTAGCGCCCAAATAACTCAGAGTCAATTTGTTCTGTTGGTTGACTTTGCAACTCACTATATAGGTAGGTCGGTTTACTAAATTCAACGCTATAATTATCTAGATCCAATATTCGATTATCCGCATATGGATAGAGCTTTTCAGAATTGGTATTCATAATAATACCAACTTCACCATACAAATTATTCAACGACTCATCCACAGCTACCTTTTTCAACCCATATGGTTGAAATATAAAGTCGAAGGGAAGGACTTGCCTAATATAAGCAACCTGCTCATTCTCTTCAGGTCCTGAAGAGATCGAATATTGAATTTCCTCTTCCATATCAAAATAAGCAGACTCAGTAGGCTTAGAGATAGACTGTTCCCAACCTTTTGACGTGTACAAATCTTTTGTTTCAACTCGCCAGTACTGCTTGGATTCTGCGTATGCCATAAAAACAACTGTATCGTCCGCAACAAATGATCCTCCTAGTTTACTGTCGTTTGTGCCGTAACCCACTTTCGATATACCATTTCCATCATCCAAACCATCCCCTTGTCCCGTAGCGGCTTTAATATAAGGAACCGGATCTGGCCACTGAGGTTCTGATTTTGGTAGAAGTATTGCTATTACGCTAGTTATACCTATCAATAGAATAGCAGGTATCATGACGGAAAAATATTTATACCACCGCAGTTGTACACCAGATAGAATCATTAATCTCTTCACATATAGGAAAACAGTCATAATCAAACCTAGTAAAACAACCTTTACTATTGCATATGAACCATCATATTCAGTAAAGGTATCTAATGTTGCAATAAAGAATATCGTCAGTACTAAGAAGTAGAAAATCGTCTTCCTAACGGTAACCCAATGGTGAATTAAATAAATTAGCATCCATATCAAAACAAAGAACAAAAAAGTTCTAAATGAGTCCGTTATTTCTAACCATCTTCCACTAAAAACCGTGATAAGATTGAATTGAATTTCATTCGAGAAAAATTGTAACCCTTCAAATGAAATGGGAGACTCTTCTGTATAGACATTAATAATAAACCAAGCAATATACCCTAATTTAATAATCCAAGAAATAATAAAATGAATATTCAATAGACTTATTAATAGGCAAATACCAACAAACGCGAGGATCAATCCTAAGTGTCCTGTTTTCGTTAACTGCATAATTGGAATTAACCACTCTTGTAAAATAAAGAAAACGACAATGTAATATAACGCTAATTCGATTATATGGAATGCCTTTGTTTTCACGGTTTCAACACCTCCGTGAAAGCATTTTGGAATTGTGATTTGGATATTGAAATTACTTTTATATTCGGGTGATTCCTTTTAACAATCTGATTTTCCTCCGACACAACAAAACAAATAGCCCCTCGCATTAAATTCGTACTATTTGAAAAGAAATAAGCCATTTCCTCTGTAAAATTCGAAGTAATCAATAAAAGAGTTGAAGAACTTAAATTTCTTAATTCTTTTGTCAAAAGCGTATATATCGGTTCATTCGCATCTGGTAGAACAGTGGCTAAGTGCTGCAGGACTTTTCGATATTGACTTTGCGTTTTAATGTTAGGAAAATAACTTCGAGTTAAACCATAAGAGATAAAAGAGATATCCCCTTGACTTTTTACAACACTTTGTAAAATAGAAGCCGTTAAATCTACCACATCTTCGAAATGATGAAACGATGTTCGATCCATACACAAAAATATATGCTGTGATGTACGGTCCTCAAATTCCTTTGTGCGTAATGTCTCGTTTTTGGCAAAGGATTTCCAATGTATCCAAGAGAAGCGGTCTCCTGCTTGGTAATCCCTAACACCTGTTACCATAGAGGTATCTTTCATTATCGAAACATTCGATGCAATGCCACCGTTATCAAATTGCATTTGAATGGGCTGATATTTTATATTCTTCACATTTGGATATACTACGAAATTTTGAATCTCTTTAATTTCTTTACGGCGTGTTGTCCAACCAAAAAAATCTGTAAATGAAAATTCAAGCCCTTGAAATGCTAACTTTCCTCTATTTAAATTTGGTATTTCATACGACCATTCAAAATTACGTCTCCATCCTACGAAAAAAATATTACTCGCTTGACCATTCACCTTTTCGTAAAATTGTTGCCCCATCCCAATTTCATTGACTGTCATAAAGAGGATAGGGACCCACGACTTATTCTGAAAATGAACCGTAATACGAGCAGTGTCTCCCCTTTCAAGTGTTGTAGGTTTTATATCTCTACGTACATTTTGAATGTTAATAGGGAGAAAAGAAAAAAAGAATGAATAGATTAAGAAAGGAATTAGTGCATAAAAAAGAAACCAACTTACGAATCCACCTTGAAACATTGCATAACAAAATGTAGTGACCATTAACAAAATGATGAGGATAAATCGACTAACCCTTCTAAAGATCGGTCTAACCTTTTTCATTTTTCTGCAAACCTTTTGATTGGTACAACCGATTTGTTCATTATGCGATGTAGAACTGCTTCTTGTGTGATACCCTCATATCTCGCTTCAGGTCTTAAGATCATTCGATGAGCAAATACATATGGCGCTAAATATTGAACATCATCTGGTGTGACGTAATCTCGATCTTGCATTTTAGCATAGGCTTGTGCAGCTTTCATTAGGGCAATGGATGCACGAGGACTAACGCCAAGATATATTTCACTTACTTTTCTAGTAGCTCTTGCAATTTGCACTATATAACTTTTCACAGAATCTTCTACATAAACATTTTTCACTTCTTCTTGTAAAGCTAATAATCCATCTAACGAAACAATAGATTCTAGCGTAACAATTGGTTCTTTATTTTCTGCACGCCGTAGGACTTCCACTTCCTCTTGAGGAGATGGGTAACCCATTCTAACTTTCAGCATGAATCGATCAAGCTGCGCCTCTGGTAATGGATATGTTCCTTCATATTCAATCGGGTTTTGTGTAGCCATAACAAAAAACGGTTTTGGTATTTGAATTGTCTCACCATCAATTGAAATTGAAGCTTCTTCCATACTTTCCAACAATGCGGATTGTGTTTTAGGTGAAGTTCTATTGATTTCATCGGCTAATACGATATTTCCCAATATCGGACCTGGCCGAAATTCAAATTGTAATGTTTTAGGATTATAGATTGACACACCAATTACATCAGAGGGTAATAAATCAGGAGTAAATTGAATACGTTTAAATTGCGCTCCAATCGATTTAGCTAGGGCACGGACCATCATCGTTTTACCTACCCCAGGAACATCTTCAAGTAATACATGTCCACCCGCAAGCATTGCAACAACGCTTAATTGCGCTACTTCCCGTTTGCCAATCATGACCTTTTCGATATTTCCAATTATTGCTTCTATTTTATTATGCATTGCTCTCATACCTCCCAGTCTAGCGCAACAGTAGTCAGAATTTACGAAAAATATAATTAAAGCATATCCAAAACATGGTTTTAATACAACCGATTAGGATTAATTTAAATTTTTTTACAATATGTAACAAATATTATATATTCTTAAAATTTCTAAATAATGTTAAAAATATTCACCACTTATAAAAAAACCTTTAAAACATTTTAATAAACCAGTTATACTTGAACACTATTTTTTTAATGTTCTCTCTTCAAAGTTATCTACTACACAAATAAAATAACCTTACTAAGGCATCTACTGCTTCAGTAAGGCTTTTAAGTAATTATTCTAGCTTCAAAATTAACATCATGCTATTTCCAAAAATCATCAAAAATTGTAATTGGCATATGACGTTTGTGCTGTGATTTTAAATAGTGACCTTCGATAATTTCGCGTGCTTTCACCGACACTTCTTTACCTTCTAAGTAATCATCAATTACTTCATAGGTAACGCCTAATGCAGTCTCGTCAGGAAGGGCTGGTCGTTTTTCTTCTAAATCAGCAGTTGGCGTCTTCAAGAAGAGGTGTTCAGGACAATCTAAATGAGCTAATATTTCTCTACCTTGCCTTTTATTTAGACGGAAGATTGGTGTTAAATCCACTCCTCCATCGCCATACTTTGTGTAAAATCCAGTAATCGCTTCAGCCGCATGATCAGTTCCTACAACGACCGCATTATTCATAGCCGCAATGGAATACTGAACTTTCATTCGCTCACGTGCTTTTTCATTTCCTTTAGCAAAATCACTTAAATCTACTCCCGCCTCTTCAAGTGATTTGACACTTGCATCAACTGCAGGTTTTATATTGACAGTATACACCTTAGTAGGATTAATGAATTTGATCGCATCTTGAGCATCTTGCTCGTCAGCTTGTATGCCGTAAGGAAGTCGAACAGCTAAAGTTGAATACTTATGCTCCCCTACTTCTTCATTAAGTTCATCAACAGCCATTTGTATCAATTTCCCAGTTAGTGTAGAGTCTTGGCCACCACTTATTGCGATCACATAACCTTTTAAGAAGGAATGTTTTTTTGCATACTCCTTTAAAAAGGCAACGGATTTACGCACCTCTTCTTCAGGACTAATTTTAGGTATTACTTTCAATTCCGCAATAATTCTTTTCTGCAAGTCACCCATTGTCAATCCTCCTTAAAGATTTTCCATATCATCTACCATTTTACGTACTTCTTGAATATTCTCCATTTTATTATCCCAGCATTTTTGACTTAGATCCACAGGATATTCCTCTGGGTTAAGTGAACGTTTATATTCATCCCATAATAAATTTAGTCTGTCAGCAGCATATTTCTTCATAGTTAATACAGAAGGACTTTCGTAAATGATTTCACCTTGATCTATCACTTTTTGATGCAGTAATTCTGCTGTAAAGTTCGTTACAAACTTTGAAATGAAGGTATGAATTGGATGGAACATTTTAATCCGTTCTTCTGCTTGAGGATCTTCATCCTCCATCGTAATATAGTCACCTTCCGCCTTACCATTTTCAAGATTAATAATACGATACACCTTTTTCAAACCGGGTGTCGTTACTTTTTCGGCATTTGCTGTAATTTTGATTGTATCTTCCATTTCACCACGACTATTTTCAATTGAAACCAATTTATAAACAGCTCCTAAGGCTGGTTGATCATAAGCAGTTATAAGTTTTGTTCCAATACCCCAAGAATCAACCTTCGCACCTTGAGCTTTTAAATTAAGTATCGTGTATTCATCCAAGTCGTTTGATACGATTATTTTTGCATTTGGGAAACCCGCTTCATCTAGCATACGTCTAGCTTCTTTGCTTAAAAAAGAAATATCCCCACTATCTAATCGAATTCCAATGAAATTAATTTTGTCACCAAGTTCTTTTGCAACTCGAATCGCATTAGGTACACCCGATTTCAACGTATTGTAAGTATCAACTAAAAATACACAGTCTTTATGGCGTTTTGCATAAGCATGAAATGCGTCATACTCACTTTTATACGCTTGCACTAAAGCGTGTGCATGCGTTCCCGAAATGGGAATATTGAATAATTTCCCTGCTCGCACGTTTGAAGTAGAGTCGAAACCACCAATAACTGCCGCTCGTGCACCCCATATAGCAGCATCCATTTCCTGCGCACGTCTAGCACCAAACTCCGCCGCACTCTCTTGTTTAATAATTTGTTTAATTCGACTTGCCTTTGTTGCAATTAATGTTTGAAAGTTAACAATATTTAATAAAGCAGTTTCAATTAACTGCGCTTCAACTAATGGCGCTTCAATACGTACAAGCGGTTCATTAGCAAATACAACTTCCCCTTCAACCATCGAATATACAGTACCTGTAAAGCGTAGATCTCTTAAATAGTTAATGAAGTCTTCTTGATAACCTACTTCGTTTTGTAAATAATGTAAATCCGTTTCAGTAAATCTAAAATTCTTTAAATAATTTAGCATGCGTTCTAATCCAGCAAATATCGCATAACCATTACCAAATGGTAATTTACGGAAATACAACTCAAACACTGCTTTACGATTATGAGTACCATCAGCCCAATAGCTTTCAGCCATATTAATTTGGTACAGATCTGTGTGTAATGTTAAGCTATCGTCTGCGTAATTTGATTTCATAAGAAGCCCCTTCTTCCAATATCTTGATTAGTCCTAGTATACACTATTTGGTTAAATTCACAGTATTAATAATATTTGAATTTATTTATCATGAAATGTGTAACTAATATGAACAACTTACTATTTATGTTCGTTGGCAACCTATTTTCAAATAAAGAGACTAGCTCGTACTCCAAATCTTCGAACTAATTCTCTTTATTTATACATAGATTACTTTAGTTACTTGTAATATTCTTTACATGAAATATACTAATATTGCATTTCAAAATTATAGGAGTAAAAAAATGTCGCCAACAATAGAAGAAGCAATCAGGTTTCAGAATGTCATTTATCACAGGGACGGACATTCGATATTAAATCATATTTCAGGAGCAATTTATAAAGGGAAAATTACTACACTTGTAGGCCCTTCTGGAGCTGGTAAAACAACACTTTTAAAGTTATGTAATGAATTAATTTCACCTTCTTCAGGGGAAATTTACATAAACAGCAAGTTAATTACTTCTTATGAACCAACATTTCTAAGACGTAATGTAGGAATTGTATTACAAAATGCTCCCATAATTCGTGGTACTGTTTTCGAAAATTTATCATTACCTCGAAAACTACAAAAAGAGAAATTACTTAAAGATGAGGCTTTAAACTATTTAAAAATTGTCGGCTTAGATCCGCAATTCTTAAACCATCAAGTAACCGAACTATCCGGTGGACAAAAGCAGAAATTATCAATTGCACGAACCTTAATAAATCGTTCTGAAATATTATTATTAGACGAAATTACATCCGCTCTAGATCCATTGTCTCGAAATGAAATAGAACAACTTATTTTAAAAATAAATAAAAAATATAGCGTAACAATTGTTTGGATTACACATAATATACAACAAGCAAAAGACCTTGGGGATTACAGTTGGTTTATGATGAATGGACAACTTATAAGGAGTGGAAAAACATCCATTCTATCCGATACAACAAATATGGATATTAAACAGTTTGTTGAAGGGAAATTGACGTCATTATGACCTACACTTCACTTACTCTCACACTATTATTTGTACTAATCCCCCTCATATTGTCTAAAACATTAAATTTAGGTCTTGAAAAAGATACAGTTATTGCTACAGTACGGTCAATTATTCAATTGTTAGCAGTAGGTTATGTATTAAAATTTGTATTTGATTCGAATAGCGTTATTTATATTTTCTTAATGATTACTTTAATGATCATTGCGGCAACATTGAATGCTCGTAAAAAAGGAAAACGAATTAAAGGGATTACTTGGAAAATCGCTGTTACACTGATTACAGTTGAAATCGTTACTCAAAGTATATTGCTTGGGTTACAGATTGTACCAGCAACAGCACAATATATTATTCCAATAAGCGGAATGCTGATCGGGAACTCAATGGTTCTTTCAATCTTATTTTTAAATCGTTTTACTGCCGAGATAGAGTCTAATGAAGAAGCAATTGAACTGATTTTGTCTTTAGGTGGCACTCCGAAACAGGCTATTCATTTACAGCTACGAAATGCAATTCGTGCTAGTATGATTCCAACAATTGAGAGTCAAAAAACAATTGGTCTCGTTCAGTTACCAGGTATGATGAGCGGCCAGATTATCGGTGGGGCAGACCCTGTTGTTGCAGTTCAATTTCAAATTTTGATTATTTTCGCATTACTAACAACCGCTGCCTTATCAAGTATTTTAGTTGGAATATTATCTTATCCATCTTTATTCAACGAAAGGTTACAGCTAATCATTAAATAATTTAATATTCAATCTACTCAGTATGTGAGCTAAAATTAAAGTAACTATGCTATAATTTTTTCAAAAAGAAAAGGAGCAACATAGATGCCATTAATACGAGACTTTTTCATTCATTTATCAGAAAACCAATTCCTAAACAGCGCAGCACAAAAATATGGTTTGAAATTAGGAGCACAAAGTGTTGTTGCAGGAACAAATATTCCAGAAGCTATTGAAAGCATGAAGGAATTAAATAGACAAGGCATTTCTTGTACAATCGATAATTTAGGTGAATTTGTCTATGAACGTTCAGAAGCAACAAAGGCAAAGGAACAAATCCTGGCAGTGATTGAAGCTATTCATGAAAATGGTGTTGATTCACATATTTCAGTTAAGCCATCTCAAGTTGGATTAGATATTGACTATGATTTCTGTTACGAAAACCTAATGGAAATTGTAGGTACAGCACACAAATATAATATGCATGTTAACTTTGACCAAGAAACATATGATCGTCTCCAATCAACTTTTGATTTAATGGAAAAAATCTCAGAAACATATGATAACGTTGGTTCAGTTATTCAAGCTTATTTCTTTAACGCAAAAGAAAATACAGAAAAATATAAAGACTATCGTTTACGTATCGTAAAGGGTGCTTATAAAGAACCTGCAGACGTAGCATATCAAGATAAACATGATATCGATTTAAACTATATTGAACTGATCGAATATCATTTATTACACGGTAAATTCACTTCTATCGCTACACATGACCATAATGTTATTAATCATGTGAAACAATTTGTGAAAGATAACAATATTTCTAAAGATAAATTCGAATTCCAAATGCTTTATGGATTCCGCAAAGAAATGCAGTTGGATTTAGCTAGAGAAGGGTATAATTTCTGTACGTATGTACCATTTGGTAGCGACTGGTACGGTTATTTTATGCGCCGTCTTGCTGAACGACCACAAAACCTTAATTTAGTTACAAAACAAGTTTTCAATAAGAAAACAAATACTGTTTTAGGTGTTGCAGCCGCTGCATTTTTCTTAGGACGAGTAACAAAAAGAAAATAATGAAAAAGGCTAACAAACATGTAAAGTGATTGTTAGCCTTTATCTATTGTTATAAAACTTGAAGCATCTGGATGTGGTTTAATATTACTTATTCCACCCTTTTTCCTTGAATCTTGAAATTGCTTCAATTCGATTCCCAACGCCTAGTTTATCTAGTATAGTCGAGATATAGTTGCGGACTGTCCCTTGTGATAAATACAATTCTGATGCAATTTCTTTAGTCGTTTTCCCTTCAGCAACAAGTTCAAGTACTTGGCTTTCACGTTCTGTAAGTGGGTTTTCACTTTCATCTTCATAAACGAAATCAACTAATTCCGGGGCATATATTCTTCGTCCATCAATAATCGTTCTAATTGAATGAACTAATTCCTCAATTGGACTGTCTTTCAGTAAGTACCCTCTTACACCAGCTTTTCTCGCTCTTTCAAAATATCCAGGTCTCGCGAAAGTGGTTAAAATAATGATTTTACAATCACTTTGTTGTTGATGTATATATTCAGCTGCATCTAATCCTGTTTTTACAGGCATTTCAATATCCATGATACAAATATCTGGCTGCAATTGTTCAACGAGTTTAATAGCTTCTTCACCATTTTTTGCAAGTCCCACTACTTCCATATCATCTTCCATATTAAGCAGTGACTTCATTGCACCTAGCAACATACCTTGATCCTCAGCAATAACAATTCGAATCAATTCATTCACTCCCTTCTTGATGTGTAATGGCAAGTGGAACACTGATGTTTAAAATTGTACCTTTTTCATTTTCCAAAGTAATCGTACCGTTGAAAAATTCAAGCCTCTCTTCCATCCCTCTCAAGCCGTTACCAAAGAAATCATCATTCATATTTATTCCGTGTCCATTATCCTGAACTTTAATTAATATTTCATTATGATTTTGCTCTACCATTATTTTACACTTCTTTGCACCACTATGCTTTACAACATTTGTGACAGCTTCTTTTAAACACATACTTAGGACATTTTCAGTTAATACAGGAATGTTTAAATGTTGAACATTGCCTATAATTTCATATTGTATGTTAGCCGCTTTTAGTATCTGTTCCACTCTTATTAATTCTTCTCTTAGTTTTACGGCACGCATGTCCGAAACAAGTTCCCTTACTTCCTTTAATGCGATACTAGCAGTATGTCGGATATCTTTTAGTTCATGAATAGCATCATCAGGATTTTTCAATACCAGACGTTTCGCTAAATCACTTTTTAACACAATAAGCGAAAGTTTTTGACCAAGCGTATCGTGTAAATCACGCGCAATACGCTGGCGTTCTTCAAATATTATTAATTCCTCAATTCTTTCCTTTGCAACCTCTAGTTCTCCAACTAAATTTTCTCGCTTATTTCGAGAATATAAAGTAAATGGAAGTAAAACAACACCAAGTACCGTAATGATAAGAAATGGGGTTTGGGAAAGGAATAAATGTAAATTGATAAAATATCCTGCAACTATCGAAATAACCGTAAACCCAATATGTAAGCCATACATAATATAAAAACCTACCGCATTGCGTATATTACCGATAAAGAATGCAGTAAACAATGATAAGTACACATAGCCAAACAGTAATGTCATGACGACATTCAATACCATTTCAAAACTGATCCACATATACACTAGTCCATTTTTAGAGTTAAACGAAAACCAGTGGGATAAAAAATAAACGAGTATTAATAGGATACCAATTGTAATGAGAATATATGAATAAGACCGAATGAGAAAATAAAATGGCATAATACAAAAAATAATCCAGACATATATACTAATCCAAGGATTTTTAGGAAAAATAGTATACCAACTTTGCATTATACACCTCACAGTATTATTATTTTCCATTTATTATACCAATAGTTTATAAGCATGACACTTTCTTACCTTTCTTTTTTATAATGAGCAACATGTTCAATTATTTTATCTATATTAAATGAAGTAAAAATGTCTCAAAAGCATGAACAATACTTTTGAGACATAGGACATCTATACGTGAATAGACTTATTTTTCACTTGAATATTTTTTTCTACTTCTTTAAATGAAACAAATTTTTTATTTTTCGTATCATAAAGTTTATATCGAATTGACTCAAGGCTTTTTCCAAGTGTTATTGTTGTAGCTTTTTGAAGCGGTTCAATGGACTCGTGTGCTTCTTCTAGTTTATAATTCGGAACTCTAGGTGCTAAATGATGTACATGATGGTAACCAATATTACCTGTAATCCATTGTAATAATTTAGGCAGTTTATAGAATGAGCTACCTTCAACTGCTGCTTTTACAAAGTCCCATTCCGGATCATACTCAAAATACGAATCTTCGTAAGTGTGTTGGATATAAAATAACCAAATACCAAGTGCTCCTGCTATAAACAATGTCACACCTTGAACGAGTAAAAACGATTGCCAGCCAAAGAAATAAATTAGTATTGTGCAAAGTAATAACACCATTACATTTATAAAATACGTATTCATACGTTCCTTGCGCTTCGCACCTTTATTATTGAAGCGATTTAAAACTAACACTAGATAAAGTGGCCCTAAACCGAACATAACAATTGGATTTCGATACAATCTATATGCTAAACGACTAAGTTTTGATTTTTTTAAATACTCATCAACCGTTAACATATCGATATCACCAATACCGCGTTTATCTAAATTGCCACTTCCTGCATGGTGTATTAAATGCTCTCTTCTCCATTTTGCATATGGAAACGATGTGAGAATACCTGTTAAATTCCCAACGAAGTCATTCGCCTTTTTATTTTTAAAGAAGGAACCATGTGTACAATCATGGAATATAATGAAGGTTCTAACTACAAATCCTGAAGCAATAACGCTACAAGCTACAGTAAACCAAGGAGAATATTGTTCAACATAATACCCAAAACCCCAAATGAATAGCAATGGAATAATGGTGTTGATTATCTGAAGTATACTTTTATTCCTTTCAGATTTCGCAAATGGTGCAACATCTTTACGTAACTGTTTTGTTTTCTCAGCATCAGTCATTGTCAATTTTAATCCCTCTTTCTCTCTCTAACTAAATTGGTACATTTATCGTAAGTGAAAAATTTGTTGTCATGTAGATGCAAACATCATTAATTATTTATTACAAATGTCATATGACAATTTTGGCTAATAATGCATATAAACTATATTAGTGCGAAAAAAAAAACTATCCCTAATAGTGACAAGGATAGTTTTTGCCGTATTAAAGATAATTAAAATCGGAATTTTTTGGGGAAAACAGAGACATCTTAATTGCTATTCACTTAATTTTTTAATAACGTTTGCTAACAATAAAGCCCGTTCAATTAACGAAGGAATTTCTAAATATTCGTCTTCGCTATGCGCATTCCCTCCAACAGGTCCTAATCCGTCAATTGTTGGTACACCTACATTTGAAGTAAAGGAAGCATCTGAGTTTCCGCCAGTAGCTACATCCATTAGGTGCAAACCCATTTCTTCACTTATTTCTTGAATGATTTCCAACAACCTGATAGTACCCTCATCCTTTATCATTGGAGAGCGGTGAATTCCACCCTTTAACTCAAGTACAGTTCCAGGAACATCTGACTTAGAACATATTCTTTTTATCTCTTTGTCAATTAAAATTCCCTGTTCAAAATTATCGATTCGAATATCGATCACTGCTTCAGCAAACGGACAAATAACATTAGCAGATTCTCCCCCTTTAACAATTCCTACGTTGACATTAATACCTTCTTGAAGTTGATTTAGCTTTTGTAGTTTAATAATTTTATGTGATATTTCTTCAATTGCGCTAATTCCATCTTCAGGGGCAATGCCGGCATGAGATGCTTTACCATATACTTTTAACTCGTAATGTCCTCCACCTCTTCTACTACTAACTATCGAGCCATCAGGGCGTGCGGGTTCCATAACAAGAGCATATTGTTTACCTAATGAAACATTTTCTATTAACACATGTGAAGTAGCAGAGCCTATTTCTTCATCACTATTTAAAAAAATATGCACATTTTTAATGGCCTCTGTATGACCTGCCTCTATTAAGGCCTTTATTGCGTAAAGAAGTGTGACATGGCTTCCCTTCATATCAATTACTCCTGGACCATAAGCTCTTGTTCCCCGGATTATAAATGGGCGATTTTTTACAGTTCCTTCTTTATAGACTGTATCTAAGTGACCTAATATGATGATACGTGGGTTTTTTGCCTCTTTATGTCGGATAAAGAGATGGTTTCCCACATCTGATTGTTCCACTATATCTACATGATAATTTAGTAACTGGTATTCGTTTGATAAGATTTTTCCAATTGCGTCAACGCCTTTTTTATAATGACTTCCAGAATCTTTGTTCACCAGACGTTCGAGCATAAATAACATTTCCTGTTCCTTTGTTTGCAAAAAGTCTAACAAAAGATCATTTCCTTTCTATTAACCTTCTAGTTGGCTCGTGGATAGAAACATGCCACCTCGTGCCCAGGTTCATATTCAGAGAGTTCGGGAGATTCTGTTTTACATTTTTCTGTCGCGTACGGGCAACGTGTATGAAATCTACATCCCGACGGTATTTCTACGTTACTTGGAACATCTCCGTCTAAGATTACTCTTTCTCTTTTATCCCGTATGGTCGGATCAGGTAGTGGAACTGCTGATACTAAACTAATCGTATAAGGATGAAGTGGCTTATCGAATAGCTGAGTTCTTGTTGTAATTTCAACAATTTTCCCCAAATACATAACAGCAATTCGATCACTAATATATTTCACCGCTGGTAATCCATGCGCAATAAATATGAATGTTAAATTAAAATCGTTTTCTAGTTGAATAAGTAAATTTAAAATCTGTGCTTGAATGGAAACATCTAAAGCGGAAATAGGCTCATCGCAAATAATCAATTTTGGTCTTAAAGCAACTGCTCGTGCAATTCCTACCCTTTGTCTTTGTCCACCGCTGAACTCGTGAGGGAAGCGATTTAGATAGGATGCGTCTAGCCCAACTGCCTCCATTAATTGAATGACTTCTAGTTCTATTTCTTTTTTAGATTTATTAGTATGTGTCCGAAGAGGTTCTGCAATAATATCTTTTACTCGCATTCTAGGATTCAATGAAGAAAAAGGATCTTGGAATATCATTTGTATATCAGAACGTAAATCTCTTATTTCTTTTTTCGATAGTTTATCGAAATTTCTTCCATTAAAGATAATTGTCCCTTCTGTCTTTTCAAGCAAATGAATAAGTAAATTCCCTGTCGTAGACTTACCACATCCTGATTCTCCAACAATCCCTAGAGTCTCGCCTTCATAAACTTCAAAACTAATGCCATCCACCGCTTTCAGTAATTGCTTTTTCGTGAATCCCTCTTTTACTTCAAAATATTTCTTTAAATCCTTAACTTCTAGAAGTACCTTTTTACTCATTGACTTAGCTCACCTACCTTATCCAGCACTAACCAACAACGAGCTTGCCGGCTGTCATCAAGTTGTAATAGCGGGGGGGCATCAACTAAGCACTTATCCATTGCAAATGGACAACGTGGATTAAATCTACAACCAGTGGGCATTGCAAACGGCGATGGTACTGTCCCTTTAATGGATTCTAGTTTTTCATTTATTTCATAAAATTTTGGTGTACTATTTAATAACCCTTTCGTATACGGATGTTTTGGTGTTTTAAATAAGCTATAAACATCTGCATACTCAACTACTTGACCTGCATACATAACCGCAACGTTATCGGCCATTTCGGCCACTACACCTAAATCATGTGTAATAAGTAAAATGGCTGTATCATTCTCTTTCTTGAGCATTTTCATCAATTCTAAAATCTGTGCTTGTATCGTTACATCTAATGCTGTTGTTGGTTCATCAGCAATCAGTAATTTAGGTTTGCATGATAATGCCATCGCTATCATGACACGTTGCCGCATTCCACCACTCAATGTGTGAGGGTAACTATTATAAATCTTCTCTGCCCTTGGTATACCTACACGCTTTAATAACTCTATGACTTGTAGCTTTGCTTCCTTTTTTCCTACACCTTGGTGAAGACGGATGGATTCTGATATTTGATTGCCAATTGTAAATAGAGGGTTTAGCGATGTAAGTGGTTCTTGGAAGATCATTGCAATCTCATTTCCCCGAAGTTTTCGATAATCTTTTTCTTTGATTGTTGTTAATTCGGTCTTTTCTAACATAATGTTTCCTTTTTCAATAACTCCCGGTTTTTCAATCAATCCCATAATGGATAGTGCCGTAACACTTTTTCCTGAACCAGATTCGCCAACTACAGCTAATGTTTCACCTTTTCGAATTTGGAAGGTGACACCATTAACTGATGGAACATACCCCTCATTCGTTTTAAAGGAGGTATGTAAATCCTTTACATTTAATACATAGCTTAAATCACTCATGAGTTCACCTCCCTACCTTTCCGTCCTCGGATCTAACACATCACGAAGCCAATCACCTAAGAAAATAATTCCTAATACAGTAATGGTAATGGCAACCCCAGGCAATGTAGCTAACCACCAGCTAGTCGCTAAATAGTCCCTTCCATCACTTAAAATTCCTCCCCACGAAACCGTTGGAGGTTGTATTCCCAATCCTAAGAAACTAAGTGAAGCTTCTAACAAAATAGTAGAGGCAACACTTAAAGTTGAAATAACAATAAACGAAGACATGACGTTCGGTAATATATGACGGAACATAATGATTGAATTTTTTACGCCTATTGTTCTAGCGGCTTTTACAAATTCTCTCTCTTTAATAGATAATGTTTCACCTCGAACGATACGAGCATAAGCTACCCAGTTTGTTACACCTATTACAATAATGAGCGTTGTAACACTCGAATCAAATATTGCAAGAAATACGAGTGCAAATAATACATTCGGAATTGCAAGAAATGAGTCTACTAATCTCATTAAAACCATGTCTACCCATCTACCATAAAAACCTGCTATAAGTCCCACTACGATTCCAATAATTCCGGCTAAAACAACTGCGGAAATCCCAACTAACAACGACACTTGAGAGCCGTAAATAATTCTACTTAAAATATCACGACCTAAATTATCGGTGCCTAATAAATGAGCTGGATCACTGCCCTCTAGCCAAAATGGTGGCTTTAGCATTTTTGTAGGGTTAATTGTAGCAGGGTCATACGGAGCAAGTTGTTGGGCAAAAATTGCAACAAAAACAACGATAATTACAATAAGAAAACCAACAAAACCTGTTTTGCTTTTTAAAAGTGATTTGAATAATATTGCACTATCATACCTTCTACGGACGACTGATGTTTTATCAATGCTTTGCACCTTTTCACCCCTTAATTGTATTTAATTCGTGGGTCTAGAATTCTATATAAAATATCTACTATTAAGTTCATTAAAATTACTAATATCGCAATAATAAATACACTTGCTTGAACAATGGCCATATCTCGTGAATTTATTGCCTGAATTAGTAGTTGTCCTAATCCCGGCCAAGCGAATACAGTCTCAGTTACGAGTGCTCCACCTACTAATGTTGAAGTTTGTAGAGCAGTTATTGTAATGACTGGGATAAGAGAATTTCGAAATGCATGTTTATAAATAACTATGAATTTCCTTAACCCCTTACTCTTGGCAGTACGTATATAATCTTGATTTAAAATTTCGATCATACTTGAACGAACTAATCTCGTCATCTCAGCAGCAATGCCTGTCCCGAGTGTAATAGCCGGTAATATTAAATGGGACAAACTTCCCCTCCCTGAAACAGGCAACCATCCTAACATAACCGAAAACAATAGAATAAGCATAATTCCTAACCAGAAGTTCGGCATTGCTCTTCCTATTACTGCTCCACCAGTTGCAATAAAATCTAACATGGAATTACGCTTTGTTGCTGACCAAATTCCCATTGGAATCGCGATAATAACTGCAACAATCATTGCTGCAACTGCAAGTTCAAAGGTTGCTGGTAACCGTTCTAAAACGATCGGTAGAGCATGATCATTGTAGCGATATGAATAGCCAAAATCACCTTGCAACAAACCTGCTAGATACGTAAAGTATTGAATATGAAACGGTTGATCAAGTCCTAAAGCTTTTCTCAAATTTGCAATGTCTTCTGGTGAAGCATCTTCAGGTAGTAATAATGCAACAGGGTCTCCAGCTACAAATACCAGGACAAAGACAATAAAGGAAATAATAAATAATACAGGAATAACTTCTAATAGTCTTTTCACTAAAAACTTCAGCAATCTGCATCACTCCTTTAATTTCAGGGAACATGTTTGCGACATATAATAACAAATCAATATTTTTCTTATTTAAATAACATCAATACTTCTCGATTAGTGAAAAAAGGTCAGAGGCTTCCCTTACCTCTGACCTCATCTTTACTTATTGACGTGTTATTGTAGGAACGTAAAGCATTTCATCAGAAGTTGGAGTGAAGTTAATTCGGTCATTAACTCCTGTATTAATTTTTTCCAAATACAATGTTACGTATGGTACATCTTCAGCTACAATCTGTTGAACTTCTTGTAATTGTTGTTCCCTCGTTGAAGAATCCATGTTTGTACGTGATTCGTTTAAAATTGCATCTACTTCTGCGTTAGCATAATCTGTATGACCGGCAAATCGATCTGAATGGAATCTGTCCAATGAATAAGCACCGTCATACATGGAGTTTCCTAAACCTAATAAGTAGGCTTCTTTATTTTCATTTGCATTTCGTAATTCTACAAAAGTACTCCATTCAGAGAACTCTAAATTCACAGTAATTCCTGCTTGAGCTAACATACCTACAATTAACTCTGCTACTTCGGCATCTTGCAAATAGCGACCTTTTGAAGCATGTAATGTCATTTCAAATCCGTTTGGATATCCTGCTTCAGCAAGTAATTGTTTTGCTTTCTCTATATCATAGTTATACGTATCATATAGGCTTGGTTCGTGACCAAAATTACCTGGTCCAACCATTGTTAAAGTTGGTATTCCCGCACCTTGTAGGGCAAACTCTGTTAAAGTTCCATCATCGATTGCATAATCGATTGCCTGTCGTACTTTAGCATCTGCCGTTGGATACCCTTCCGTTGCACGTAGTACTAAAAAGATCGTTCTATTGGAAACCTCTTGTTTTAATGAAGTAGATTCATTACTTTCGACACGATCCCAATCAGCCGGAGGAATATTGGTTGCGATATCTACCCCTCCTGCAAGCAACTCTGAAACACGAGTTGAATCTTCTGGTATTACACGGAAAGTAACTTTATCCCATTCCTCAACTTTCCCTAAGAAGTAATCATCAAATGGCTCGAATACGATTCGGTCATCTCTAACCCATTCCACAAACTTATATGGCCCTGTACCAATTGGATTTTCTAAGAAGTAATCCCAACCATTCTCTTCAATATATTTACTTGGTAACATACCAGACCCTAAGCGTGATAGTCGGTGTATAATGGATGGTTCTGGTGCATGAGTAACAATTTGAACCGTATAAGGGTCAACAATTTTCACTTCTTTAATTTGTTTATAGTTTGGATGTTCCTTTAACGTATCATCAGTTGCAACTCTCTCCAAAGTATATTTAACATCATCAGCAGTGAAATCATCTCCATTGTGGAATTTCACACCTTGTTTTAATACAACCTGAATTGTCATATCATCAATAATTTCATAGGATTCAGCCAACCACGGCTGCAATTCATTGTTTTCATCCCGTTTAAATAAATAATCGAACATGTTTTGATGAATAGATTCTGTTGACGTATTATTGTGGGCGTGTATGTCAAACCCAAGCATATCTGAACCAATTGCAATTACCAATTCTCTATCTTCAGCAGTAGATTCCGTATTGCCTTCCGTTTCCATCTCAGGTGTTTCTTCATTTGTTTCTGTAGATGTATTCCCCGAACAAGCTGCTAAAATTAGCACCATTAACAACGACCAGAAAATTAGAAGCTTTCTCACTTATATCCCCCTTTAAATTCGACTTTGCAGCAATCCCTCTTCTTTCAACTCTATGATGTTTACTTAATATATTCTCGAAAAATTTGGTATTATGAATAGATTTAAACAACAAATAATGACAATTAGGCTGGGACAAAACTAGCTGGTAATCCAAAGTACCGTTCAAAATAGGCGGAGAAACTCCGTCTAATGTATATAGTCGAGGCAAAAGAAGCCAATATAAGCGGAGAATTTCCGATAAACTGCACTAATTTGGACAAAATATCAAGATTTGAATAAGATAACCGGATAAACTCCTCTTATTTTTCAAAAAAATTGAGTAATTTCTTAATATAAGTGGAAGTTTTCCGTTTAAATATTTCACGTATAGTAAATAACCATTTGGTATTTATATGCTAATAAAAAAATGGGGGTAGTAAACATGGGGGGCTCACCCATTACCTTTTTGCACCTTTAACAGAACCAGCGACAAAAGAGCCCGGCTCTAGTTACTATCAAAAATCCTTCATTATTCAGGTATTTATCAGTTTTACCCTAGCCTCTTCTTACGATTAGTCAAGTGTATTTCTTTATTTTCTTTTATGTTTTTGATTTAGGTTTAGTGGGGAGTTCTTCCCTGCCCCTAGACCTAAATTTACGTATGCCAAAAAGACCTTACGATTTTTATTTTTTTCGAAAGGTCTATATGTTATAGTTTGAGGTAGGTGATTACGATTTCTGAACCTGTATTGCGGACTCATAATCGTAAAGAATGTTCTGCTTCAATAACTGAAACGTCACTTTCAGAAATTTATTGATGCAGGCGACGATTGCAACCTTATGAGGCTTCTTCTGAGGTTGCTTTTTTAATTTGTAATAATAGTCCACAAAATGATTCGGTTTTCCTTTTGCCATAAGCATTGCACATACCATAAAATATAAAATCTTTCGTAAATGCTTGTTACCTCTTTTATTAATTCGATCTCTATATTGAGTAGTTCCCGACTGGTAGCGCATAATATCTATTCCTGCATAAGCGTTCAATTGTTTTGCATTTTTAAAGCGGCGAATATCACCAATTTCTCCAATCAATCTGCAAGCTGTTGAATCGCCAATACCTGGTATCGAACGATATATAAGATATTCTTTTCGTCCTTCGGACAATACCACCATTTGTCTTACAAGAGAATTCTTCATCTCTAGTAAATCCGCAATGCGGGCTGCATAATCACGTACTTGATCGCAACGAATATCATTCACTTTAATTGCTGGATAGCTATTTTGTGCTGCTTCCAATAAAACTGCTGCTTTTGCTTCAGCCCGTGCTAATGAGAGGTTTTTGCGCGTATTAGTCTTTAAGCGATTTTTAATAATTGTTTTTGAATGGACCAATAAAAGTTCGGGATGAGGATAGAGCTGCACAATATTTAAAAACAGGGCAGAACTTGGTGTAATTAACTGTTCTAATTCAGGAAAACTTAGATGTAAAATAGCATGCATACGGCTTTTTAAAAGAATGATTTCTTCCTCTATTTCATCGTAATAACGCGTCATGGCGCGCATCTGTTCATAATAGTCGTCTTGTATGTACGTTGTTTCTCTTTCCATTTTAAAATGAGTTTTCGCAAGCTCATGAGCATCACTAAGATCCGTTTTATTTCGACGCATCTTCGCCATCTGTAAATTCGCTTCAAGTGGATTCATTCGGCAGTATGCATAACCGTAATCTTTGAAGAACGCCTCGACAGGCTTTGAATAGACGCCAGTTGCTTCAAATACGATGTCTGGCACTTGTCCATCAAGTAATTTAATGTCTTCAATTTTCTTATGTAATCGCTCAAAATCAACACGTGTATGATTTAACTCGCCTTCAAATTCACATTGGCGATAGCCATTATAAATCGCAACTGTACTTTTTCCTTTACTTACATCTAACGCAATGACATGTTTCATTTAATTCTTCTCCTTTGACCAATCATAGAAGCCTTCACAGTACCTTATCGATTCCACTTTCTTTTACACGATCTCTTTGGACCCAACATACTAAACTGATTCACATAAGGGCGTGAAGTTAGCCGGTTTATAATACGGACTCATGGTCCCAGAGGCTAGTCGGCTTTTCTTCACTTCTACTATAAAAAAATAGTAGCACAAACCATGGCCTTGGTTTGTACTACTAATGTTAGTATGTTTGTGGCGTGCAAAAATAATCAACTGGATTGCCCTTATCTTTCATCAAAATAAAAAAGCAGGGAGCTTAATCCCTACTTCTTATCAGTCCAATTTATACATTAAAATATCGAGCATCTGGATGCGCGAAAACAATGGCTGATACACTTGCTTCTGGCTCCATCATATAACCATCTGTTAATTGGACACCGATTTGTTCTGGCTTCAATAGTTTAAATAGTTTTTCTTGATCCTCTAGATTTGGACAAGCTGGATAACCAAACGAGAAACGTTGGCCTTGATATTTAGCTGCAAAACGTTCGCGCATTGTAAAATCTGTTCCATCCGGGAAGCCCCATGCATCACGGATTTCTTGATGGATTCTTTCTGCAAAGCCTTCCGCAAGCTCTAATGCTGTTGCATGTAGCGCATGACTTTCTAAGAATTTCCCCTCTTCTTTAAGTTGGTCTGCAACATTTCGTACGCCATGTCCTGCAGTGACAACCATCAATGCCACATAATCCATTTCCCCACTCTCAATAGGTTTCAAGAAATCAGCTAAACACATATATGGCTCAACTTTTTGACGCGGAAATTGAAATCTCTCAATTTCCTTAGCCGGATCTTCAGGATTGTAAATGACTACATCATTTCCATCAGCTTGTGCCGGAAAGAATTGATACATGCCAGATGGCTTCAACAAACCAGATGTTAAATAACCCGTTACTAATTCATGTAATTGAATAGCACGGTCATCATTTTCCGCTAATGCCTTTTCAACATTACCTTTAAATCCTAAATGATGGCCAATTAACGTCCGCATATTCACATAAGGGTGAAGATATGATACCGAATAATTTTTAGTTATATGTTGAACTAGATCGTTTGGAACAAACACTGGTGCATCTTTCACCGTTCGTGCAACTTTGACAGGTGTAACTTTCTCTGGGCGCTCTGCACGTTTAGCATCTGCTAACAGGCGCTTCTCTTTAGATTCTTCTAGTTCTTTAATTAATAATTCACGTTCCGTCTTATTCATTAAACGATTTGCATGATCCAATCCTTGCATAGCATCTTTCGAATAGACAACTGGTCCTTTATATTCGGCTGCAATTTTGGTTTCGGTAAACCGCTTCGATAGAGCTGCACCACCAACAAGAATCGGTACATCAATATCAGCTTCTTTAAAATCTTGCGCAGTTATTACCATTTGCTGTGCAGATTTCACTAATAAGCCCGATAAACCAACAATATCTGGTTTTTCTTTTCGAATCGCTTCGATTAATTCAGCTGGGGTTACTTTAATACCCAAGTCCACTACCTTATAACCGTTGTTACTTAGTATAATATCAACCAAGTTTTTACCTATATCGTGTACATCACCTTTAACTGTAGCAAGAACCACTTTTCCTTTCCCTGCACTTTCATCAGCCTTTTCCATGTATTGTTCAAGGTGAGCTACTGCTGCCTTCATAACCCCTGCGCTTTGTAGAACTTCGGCAACAATTAATTGATTATCGTTAAATAGACGACCTACCTCAGACATCCCCGCCATTAAAGGCCCATTAATAATCTCTAAAGGATTATCAAAAATCTTACGAGCTTCTTCAAGATCAGGAATTAACCCTTCTTTTGTACCTTCAACAATATAGTAAGCTAATCGTTCTTCAACTGTATCAGGTAGTTTTACTTCTGCTTTTTCTTTCTTTTTATCACGATAAAAGTCCGTAAATACTGCAAGCGTTTCATCGTTTGTATTGAAAATTAAATCATTCGCTAACTTAATTTCCTCTTCAGGAATCGAAGCATAACGTTCTAATTTCTCCGTATTAACAATCGCGTAATCTAACCCCGCTTGTGTACAATGGTACAAATAAACAGCATTTAAAATTTCACGACCAACCGGTGGTAAACCGAAAGATACGTTACTAACCCCAAGTACTGTTAAAGCTTTCGGAAATTTTTCTTTAATAAGACGAATCCCCTCAATTGTTTCTTCAGCAGCGCCAATATATTGTTCGTCCCCAGTACCAACCGGGAATACTAGCGGGTCAAAAATGATATCCTCTGGAGCTAGTCCCCATTTTTCAGTAAGTAACTGGAAAGAACGCTCTGCAACTTCTAATTTCCGCTCACGTGTAACAGCCATTCCTGTTTCATCAATCGTACCTACCACTACTGAAGCACCGTATCTTTTCACAATAGGCATTACAGCGTCAAAACGTTCTTCTCCATCTTCTAAATTAATAGAGTTAATGATCGCTTTTCCCTGAGAATACTTCAACGCTTCCTCAATTACTTGCTCATCTGTTGAATCGATTACTAAAGGAACTTTTACTTTCTTCACAACTTCTTGCATAAAATTCCTCATGTCTTCTAACTCGTCACGGTCAGGGTTTGCTAAACAAATATCAATTACGTGAGCTCCATTTTTCACTTGAGCTCTCGCAATTTCAGCAGCCTCTTCAAACTTTCCATCAATGATTAATTGTTTAAATTTACGTGAACCAATGACATTTGTACGTTCTCCAATAAATAGCGGTCTCATTGAATCATCATATTGAAGTGGCTCGATTCCTGAAACTACGTGACCATGAGTCTGTTCTTTCCTTGGTCTTGGAGCATATCCATCCACCGCTCCACGAATTGCCTCAATGTGAGCAGGAGTAGTACCACAGCATCCCCCTACAATATTTAGCCAACCTTTTTCAGCAAACCCGCGCAATTTTTTCGATAAAGAGTCCGGTGACTCATGATAATGACCCTCTTCATCTGGTAACCCTGCATTAGGGTAACAACTAATATAACTCGTTGATAAATCTGAAAGAGATCGGATATGGTCTGTCATAAATTCAGGACCAGTGGCGCAATTTAACCCAACTGATAGCGGCTTTATATGTTCAATTGAAATATAAAACGCTTCAATCGTTTGC
Organism: Lysinibacillus timonensis; assembly: GCF_900291985.1. NCBI lineage: Bacteria > Bacillati > Bacillota > Bacilli > Caryophanales > Bacillaceae > Lysinibacillus > Lysinibacillus timonensis. The sequence goes on from NZ_LT985980.1 coordinate 1,916,675, forward strand.
CCTGCTAACGTAGTGCCCATTGGTTCGATGGTTGCAGAAACCATTACCGGTAATGTTGAACCCGTCTCAAGAAAGGCACGATTCACACCAATAGTTGCAGCCTTTACGTTTAACATGTCTTGGCTTGTTTCCAATAATAAAAGATCCGCTCCACCTTCAATTAGGGATTTTGCTTGAACGTAAAAATTCTCTGTTAACTCATCGAAAGAGATACCGCCAGTTACTGATAATGTTTTAGTAGTTGGACCAATCGCACCAGCAACAAAACGTGGCCACTCTTCTGTTGAGTACTCTTCCGCTGCCGCCTTTGCTAGTTGAACGGCGATTTTATTCATCTCTTCCGCTTTATGTCCTAAGTCATATTCATTCAGTACTAAAGGAGTTCCACCAAACGTATTGGTACAAATAATATCAGCACCAGCTTTTAAATATTCACGGTGAATTTTTGAAATGATATCTGGGCGTGTAATGACAAGGTTTTCATTACAACCGTCTAACTCTTCTCCACCAAAATCTTCTGCTGTTAGATTTTCTTGTTGTAGCATTGTTCCCATTGCACCATCGATAATTAGTATGCGTTTGTTCAATTGTTCTTCTATCAGATGGTTAACCATTTACATTGACTCCTTTAGCCTCTTTATCGAGTAGTTTCATATAATCCATTAATTCATTAGTTAGTTCATAACGTAAGAAAGGTGTTATTAAGTAGATGCCGTTGAAATACTTTGTTGCAGTGTCAAGTAACTCTTTTGCTATTAATAAACCTTCTTCTGCTTCACGTACTTTGTTGCCCTCACATGATTTCATTCTCACTAGTACTTCATCGGAAAGCTTAATGCCAGGAACTTCATGGTGTAAAAACTCAGCACTCCTGAAGCTTGTTAGAGGCATGATTCCTAAATAAATTGGTGTTTGTAGATGCTTGGTTGCTTCGTATATTTCTACTATCTTCTCTTTCGAATAAACAGGTTGCGAGATAAAGTAATCTGCTCCGTGCTCTATTTTCTTTTCTAATCTAGCTACTGAACGGTCTAATACACGCACATTCGGATTAAAGGCAGCTGCAACTGAGAAATTTGCTTTTTTTCGAAGGGCTTTTCCAGAGAAAGAGATTCCTTCGTTTAATTGTTTAATTAACGAAATCAACTCCATTGAAGACACATCATAAACACTTGTTGCGCCTGGGAAATCCCCTACTTTTGTTGGATCTCCTGTAACAGCTAATACATCATGAAGTCCTAATGCATTTAGGCCCATCAAATGGGACTGTAATCCAATTAAATTTCGATCACGACATGTAATATGTGGCATTGACCGGATTCCATGTTGTTTTAAAATTGCACCCATCGCAATATTGCTTACCCTTGGAGATGCAAGGGAATTGTCCGCCATCATAATGATATCTGCACCATTTCCATATAATGTTTTTGCCCCTTGTACAAATGCTTCTACTTCTAAATGACGTGGCGTATCAAGTTCAACGATTATGGAACGTTCACGCTTCACCTTTTCATGAAGAGGCTCTGTTACTCTAGGTTCAGGGTCACGAATTGTTATATTTTTTATTGGTTTTGCTAATTTCACCTCAATTGGTTTTAAATTAGCTAATTGCTTTTTCACTGCTTCAATATGCTTCGGTGTAGTTCCACAGCAGCCACCAATTAAACGTAACCCTTGATTCGATAATTCTCGCGCTGCACGCGCAAAATAATCAACCTCTGATTCGTAAACTATTCTACCTTCCTCTAAATCTAATAGAGATGCATTAGGATAGGCAGATAAAAATGCACGTTCTGGAATTTCTACCGTTTCTAATGCTTGAATTGTATGGTAAGGTCCTAACTTACAGTTTACTCCTACAATATCCGCGCCTAGTTTTTCTAGCTCTTGAAATGCATCGTTTAAGTTTAAACCATTACTTAATACACCTGGATCTTGCATCGAAACTTGTGCAATAATCGGCGTATCTGTAATGGTTCGTATCCATTTTAATGTTTCTGCCAATTCTTCAAAGTCAAAGTAAGTTTCAAGTAAAATACCATCCACTTTTTCTTTGAGCAGTACGTCTGCTTGTTCACGAACTGCCATTAAAATTTCCTCTAATGTCGTCTCACATTTACGGACACCTCGAATTGCTCCAATTGAACCAAGTACAAATTGTCCCCCTGGGCTTGCTGCATTTTTTGCTAAACGTACTGCAGCTTCATTAATCTCAACCACTTTTGACTCTAGTCCATAACGAGCGAGTTTAACAGCATTCGCCCCGTATGTATTGGTTTGAATGATATCTGCACCAGCAGCAATATATTCACCGTGAATCTTTTCAATTAGTTCTGGTCTCACTAGATTCATCTCTTCATGACAATAGTCTAAACCATAAGAATATAAAAGCGTCCCCATTGCACCGTCAGCAGTTAACACTCTCGTTTTCAACATTTCTCTCAGCCCCATTGCACTTACCCCTTTACAAATAATAATAAAAGCCTTCTATTTAGTAGATGGCTTCACAAAACAGATATGTAGTTCCTTCTTAATCCAACTGAGTTTACCACTGGAATCGTACCTTCCATAAATGTTGGTTGCCGAGTCATATCGAGCTAACCTTTAAGCCTCCAATTTCAACTATCTCGGGAAAATACACTTTCCGCTTAAATGGACTTTTACATAAGTAATCCCCTATTTTCTTTACTAATTAAAAGACCCTCATCTTATCAAGAAGCATAGCATAGGATATTTGATATAATGTAAAACATAAAAACTATCACTTGATATAGTTTTAAGCTATGCCTTTGATTTTTTGTTTTACCGAAATACTTTTACAACTTTCTTGAAAAAGTATTTTTCTCGAATTAATTCATAAAAAAATGAGCGCTCATTCTTTTATGAATCGCGCCCACTTGGGTAATACAGATATAATGACTCTAAAGTCAATCTTACTTATAAAACATTACTCCAGAACTTGCATAATCTTTTGTGCCGTTGACTTACCGTTATCAATACAGGCTCCTATTCCAACACCAAAATAAGAACATCCTGCAATCATAATATTCGAATACTTTTCTTCCATTTTGCTTAATACATCTTGAAGCGCTTCCCTATGGGCTAAATCGTATCTTGGCATTGCGTCTATCCACTTTGTAATATTTACAACTGTAGGTTGATCTTCGATATTTAGGCTTAATTTAATATCATTTCTTGCAATTTCGGTTAGTTCTTCATCTGTCATTTGTATTAATTGTTTATACTTAGGATTATTGCTCTTATAGAACAATCTGACTAATAAATTACCATTTGATGATGTATGCTTCCATTTACGACTCGTCCAAGTTGAAGCATTACAAATTAATTCGCTATTGTGCGAGACAATGAACCCCGTTCCATCAGCCGGAAGAATAGAATCTGACAAATCATATCCTAAATACATTGTAATAGCTGAGGCTTCTGTAAAGTTTTGAAGGTAGGCATCTATTTCTTGATCATTTAGCAAATGACGGACAGTTTGGTTTGGAACTGCTAACACTAATATATCAGCATTTATTTTACCCCCGCTCGTAAATGTAACTTCATAGCTAGTATCACTATTCTTTACAACACTCACAGTCTCTGTATTTTTATAAAACTCTACTTCGGGTAGTTTTTCTTCTATTCGATTTATTAGAGCAGATAGTCCGTTTTTAAAAGATATAAATTTTTTATTTGCATCTCTTTCAAACTTTTCTCTATTCGCTTCAAACCCCTTCATAATACTGCCATATTCATTTTTATAATCTACTAGGTAAGGTAAAGTAGAATGAAGTGATAATTCATATAAATTTCCGGAGTATACTCCTGCTAGGACTGGTGCAATTTGCTTTCTAACAATTTCTTCTCCTAAAAAATATTCTAGAAATTCCCCAATAGAGCTTTCTTTTGTGAAGGATGTATTTGGAATTTCTGCATCTTTCAATACGCGTTTTTTTCCTTCTTCCGAAATTAAAGTACTTGCCATCAAAGAATCGATATCCATTGGAATCCCAAAGGTTGACCCTGCTGGAATTGCATGGAGTTCATTATTTGTATGGATATAAGAAATCCCTGTTTCGTTATATACAAGTTCTGATTCAAAATCCAATTCTCGCACTAAATCCAGCACTCCTGGATAACGCGAAACAATGGAATCAGCACCTGTCTCCATTATGTACCCTTTTTCATAATCTGAGTGCATTTTGCCACCTAAGTATGCATTTTTCTCCACAAGGACTAAACGCGCCTCAATGTTTTGTTCCTTTAACTTTTTATTAAGGTAATGCATTGTACATAGACCTGTTATGCCCCCGCCAATTACTACAACTGTTTTCATATACACAACTCCTAACGCGTCTTTTCTCCATACCTTTAGTATAATCGTTTTTCTTCTATAATTAGTGTGAGTTGTTTTACATTTTCGCAAATTATTATTTGTTGGGAAAAAACTTCTCAAAAAAATAACTTTCGATCATTACAATCGAAAGTTATGGTTCAATGATCATCATTTGCTGTTCTGCTCTTAAACGCCACTTTTTAGCTTTGTCTAAATCCTTTTTAATATCTATTCCTTGTTCATATATCCTTGCGATGTTTAGTTTTGATTGTAAGTCCCCTAAAAGAGCTGCCTGTTTATAATATTGTATTGCCTTTTTAATATTATTTCTTCCACCAATTCCATTTTCAAATATATAGCCTAAATTAAATAATGCATCGATATGATATACTGAAGCAGCCTCCTCAAACCATTCAATAGCAATTCCTACATCTTTTTCTGCTCCTAATAATCCATCAAGAAAAATGGTGCCCATTCGATATTGTGCCTCTTCATATCCTAATTGAGCAGCGTTTAAATAATATTCAAAAGCAAGTGGTTCATCAATTTCAACGCCTAATCCTTGTTCATATATTATGCCAAGGGTAAACATTGCTTCAACAACGTTTCCTTCCGCAGCATAGGTGAACCATTTAACAGCTTCCGAATCGTTTTGATCTACACCTTCACCATTAAAATACATATCAGCTAAATTATTTGCTGCATCTGCATGTCCTGCTTCTGCAGCTTTTTTATACAACTTAAACGCTTCTTCGTAATCCTCTTCCATTATTTCACCATCAATATAACAATTCGCCAATAAATATTGCGCATTTACGTTACCTTTTGATGCCGCACTTTGTAACCAAAAGAGGTAGCCGTCATACTTTTGCAATTGTTTATACAGCACTGCAATATTTAACATCGCTTCTTCATTGCCATTGCGAGCTAAATCAAGTTGCATAACTATTTCTTTTATCTCGTTATCGTTATGATTCGGTAATGATTCTTGAATAAGTTGTAATAATACATCCTGATTTGAATACAAGCACTACCCACCTTTAATCGAATTCGTTTAATCTTTAGAATACGTTTATTTATATTTTAAAATACTCTACTAGATAATTTTTAAATTGGGTTGCAGCCGGAGAAAGGTATCTTCCACCCGCCCATGAAACACCGATTTTCCGTTCACATATCGGCTCACTAACTCTAATTTTTTTTACATTATATTCATTCAAACCTTTTATATTCGGTATAAGAGATACACCTAAACCAGCACCCACGAATCCAGCAACTGTATGCATTTCTTCACCTGCAAAAGTTGTATTTGTTGTAACACCAGCTTTCTTTAAAAAGTGGTCAACGATTGCTCTTAACGCATTCCCACTCTTAATAGAAATAAACCGTTCATTTTTTATCTCCTCAAGGCGAATTGATTCACGATCTGCGAAACGATGATTTTTAGGTACGATAACAAACAATTCCTCATTCCAAAGCTCTATCCACTCTATATTAATTATTTTTGACTGAATTCGTTGAGATAAACATAAATCAATATTTCCTTCTTCTAGTCCTTTTAATAAATTATAGGAAGAAGCCTGAGTTAATGTGAATTTCATATTCGGATATTTTTCTGGAATATGGGCCATTAGCTCTGGTACGACTTCCATTCCTAATGTATGAATAAAACCAAAAGCAACTTCGCCATAACCAGGTTTTACTAGACCGCCTATTTCTTGTTTTGCTTTTTCATACTCATCTAGGATAATCTGAACACTTTCTAAAAATAATTTCCCATATCGATTTAAATAGATTGACCTGCCTTGCCGATCAAAAAGAGGAACTCCAATCACTTGTTCAATATTTGAAATGGACTTACTAAGTGCTGGCTGAGATATATTGAGCATCTCCGCGGCTTGTGTCATATGCTGCAACTCTGCAACCACTTTAAAATATTCAAGCTGTTGGATTTCCATTTGCATTTAACCTCTTTCTTATTGATAACTTTTTGGAATGATATTGATAAAAATAATAAATTGTACTTATGTATTGTTACCTCTATAATAAGCTTAAACATTCAGTTTGCATATCAAAATTCAATTTAAAAAACAACTACTTTTTGTAAATTTTCATTTCTTTGACAAAATTCACAAGCTAAGAACAAATAAAGGAGTTCATAAAAAATGAAAATCATCCCGCCAAAACCGTTTACAATAGAAGCAGGCAAACGTGCTGTTCTATTATTACATGGTTTTACAGGCAATACGAATGATGTTAAACGATTAGGCAGATACCTATCTGAACATAAATACACTGTACATGCGCCATTATATAAAGGTCATGGTGGTGCTCCAGAAGCACTAATTAATACAGATCCGTCAGAATGGTGGAATAGTGCTGTCGAGGGTTACGATTATCTTCGTAGTCTTGGATATGAAGAAATTGCAGTTGCTGGAGTTTCTTTAGGAGGTATATTTTCGCTAAGACTTGGTGAAGAACGTCCAACAAAAGCAATAGTTGCAATGAGTGCACCTGCAATTGCAAAAAGCGTTGATAGTTTACAAAGTCGTATCGTAGATTACACTATTAAATATAAAAAATTATCTGGAACATATGATGAACAAAACGATAATCCTGTTAAAGTAGCAGAATACGTTCGTATGCCTTCCTTAGAATATTTACAAAGCATCATTAACGATACAAGCTCAAAATTAGATACTATTCAAACTCCTGTCCACATTTTACGTGGATTACGTGATGACGAGTATTACTGCGAAAGTGCAGATTTAATATATAATTCAGTAAAATCGAGAATCAAATCAGTAAAAAGTTTCATTAATTCAGGTCATATTTTAACATTAGACCAAGAAAAGGAACTAGTATTCGAAGAAGTTTACCATTTCTTTGAAAGTTTAAAATGGAATGATTAATTTTTCATAATTTTATGATTAATTATAAATTAACTGGGTAATAATATTATTGTATCCCCTAGCAAATTCCCCAATTTGCTATAAAATAAATGTCCTTTGTGGCATTACATCCCTATAAAACAAGCTACATTTAAGATTCCCCGTCTTAAATTGTAGCTTGTTTTAATCTTATTCTTGAATTTTCCCGTAAGTACCTCCCCCACCTACATTAAATTTCAACTCACCCTTCCGAGCCATATCAATCACCTTTGCAATTTTAGACGGTACTACTTCTGATAGTTGTTCCAGTGTTACTTTGTGTAAAATATTCATTTCCGTTCCAAAATGGTCCAATAACTTTTCAATTGTTTTAGGCCCCACTCCCGGGATAAAATCCAACGGTACTTGATGAATGTATTCTGGTCTAACTCTATTTTGCTCGGACAAATCAGAAAGCTCTTTAATTCTTATTGAAACGCCCTTTATAAAGTGATGACTACCACACTTTTCACAAGTTTCTTCATCATTCGAAAGGGGCTCACCGCAATTTGCACAGGCAGTTGAATGATATTTACCTAGCAAAGGATTTAACCCAAAATTAGCAACAATTTTACGTCCTTTCTTCTCTTGTAGAGCTAGCGTTAGTTCGTTAAAATTTGCATCATTTAGTTGAATCTGTTGATATTCACGAGCAAGTTTTCCAAGTGAGTGGGCATCTGAATTTGTTACAAATGTGTATTGTTCAAGTTCACTAATGCCCTTAACCATTTCTGTATCAGAGCTTAACCCAAGTTCAATTGCATCAATAAGGGTAGGATCAAAAACTTCTGTTAAGCTTTTTTGGACACCTTTTCCGTATAAGCTCTTAAATGGAGTAAATACATGCGCTGGGATAAAAAGCCCACCAAATTCCCGAACAACTTTTTGTAACGTAATACCATCACAGTAAATTCGTTGCGAACTTAATTGAATGTTCTTCATATGTTCGCTCATCCAATTTGAGAATAGTTCCATTGTAGCGATGGTTGGGAAGTAAGCAAGCACGTGGATTGGTCCATGACAATTGGAATCATATATTTCAATTTCTGACCCAGGTATTAAAGTTGTATTTTGAAATCTTAACCCACCTTGTTCTAATTCAATCATTTCTCCATTATGAATCAGTTCCTTCATTTCCTCAATGACCTCAGGTGAGTGACAATCAATAATACCAATGATATCAAGTCCCTTTCTGGAACTTGCAATCTCTAGAATGTTCTTCAACGTGAGATTTCGGCTACCTGTAATCTTAACAGGCTTTCCTTTTTCTGTTCGACCTATATGGATATGTAAATCAGCGAAATAAAGTTGCACAACAATTTTCACGTCCCTTTTTTTGTTTAGTTTCAACCAATTGCGGTTTATTTATTTTCGATTATTAATGGTTAATTCTTTAAGTTTTGTATGAGATATTTTTTCCAGAAAAGAATTATCTACTAAGAAACATTATACGACAAAAGTTTGATTTGATAGTTCAGCGCGTTGAATCACTAAATTTAATATTGAATTTTCAAAATATAGTTATTATAATTACTATACTAAGTTATTAAATTTAAACAATAGATCTGAGGCTAATAGATATGAAAGACTTTTTCAGTAAACTTTTAAATGGTATGAGTATTGCCATTGTTGTTGCACTCATACCTAATGCGTTACTTGGTGAAATATTAAAATTAATCATTCCACATGTCCCTGCATTACAAGCTTTACTAGATGCTACTGTGATCGTTATGAGTATGCTTCCGTTATTAACAGGTGTTATGGTAGGTATGCAATTTAAGCTTACTCAAATCCAAACTGCGAGTGTCGGTATCGCAACAATGGTAGGTAGCGGTTCAATCCTAAAGACAGCAGAAGGTATTTTCACACTAAACGGTATAGGTGTTACATTAAATGCCGGTATTACCGCAGGGCTTGCAGTATTATTCGTCAAATTAGTAGGGGAACGTTTAAAGGCTTATTCCATTTTACTTGTACCAATGTTATCTGTTTTAATTCCAGGTATGATCGGTTTAATGATATTGCCTCATGTTAAATCAGGAGCAGGTTTTATCGGTGAAGGTGTTGCATATTTAACTACATTACAACCAATGTTAATGGGTGCCCTACTTGCGGTAATATTCGGTATACTAATTATGTCTCCAATCTCAACTGTAGGTGTTGCAACAGTCATCATGCTATCTGGTATTGGCTCAGGTGCAGCGAATTTAGGTATTGTTGCAGTTGGTATGGGGCTATTCTTAGCTAGTATGAAAGCGAATGCTCTTGGTACTGCACTAGCCCATGTTTTAGGTTCTCCTAAAATTCAAATGCGTAACTTTTTTATGAATCCTAAAATGGCATTACCAATGTTAATTACTGCTGCTATTCTAGGTGCGCTTGCTGGTTGGTTAAATGTACAGGGTACACCATATAGTGCAGGTTTCGGGTTATCTGGTTTAGTTGGCCCCCTAAATTACATTAATTTAGCTGATGGTGGTTGGACTCCTCAGAATATTGCTATTATGTTAAGCATGTTCTTAATCTTGCCGTTCATTCTAAATCTTTGCTTGATTTATCTATTTAAAAAGAAACTAAAAATGATTAAAGACGAAGATTACAAATTAGATTTCGATTAATAAATAAAACAATCACCTACTTAAAGTTATAGGTGATTGTTTTTTATTTAGAAGGAAAATTTGAATGTCATTTATGCCTTTTTCTTTACAGTTGTCTTCTTTTTTCGAACAGTCGGTTTCTTTCGTGTTTTATCTAATGACGCTTGTAACGCTGTCATTAAATCTGTCATATCCGAAGGAATTTTTGTTTCTTTCTCTGTTGCCGTAACCGTCTGCTCTCCAGATTTTTTCTTATCTATTAATTCGAGTAAGGCTGTTCGATATTCGTCATTATACTTTTCTGGGTCAAAATTTTCAGTTAGCTGTTCAATTAGCATTAATGCTGTATCTAGCTCCTTTTGAGCAACTTTTTCATCACTAGGTATATTTGGTACCTCTTGTACATTTCTCACTTCATCCGGAAAATGTATTGTTTCCATTAACAAAGTATCTTTATAAACTCGTACTACTGCAAGTTGTTCTTTGGAACGAATTGTAATTTTCGCTACACCTATTTTCCCTGAATCTTGTAAAGCTTTTCGTAATAATGCATAAGCTTTCCCCCCACCACTATCAGGTGCCAAGAAATAACTACGCTCAAAATAGATCGGGTCGATTTCTTCTAACTGAACAAACTCCATTATTTCAACAGCTTTATCTTCATTTTCTTTTCTTAAGTTCTCGAGTTCTTCGTCATCTAAAACAACAAATTTGTTTTTGGTGTATTCATAAGCTTTAACAATATCTTCACTTTTTACTTCCGTATCACAAACAGGACAAACTTTACTATAGTTAATAGGGCTATGACATTCCTTATGCAATTGGCGTAACTTTATATCTCGGTTTTCCGTTGCCGCATGCAGCTTTACAGGAATATTCACAAGACCAAAGCTAATACTACCTTTCCAAACAGTATGCATATCTTTCACCTACTTTTTTCTTATTATGCTTTTCTCATGTTCTTTCTATGTATAACTAAAGCAATAACTCAAAAACTATAGAAAAAAAGAGGTATTTCAAAATGAAACCAATGCTTTTAACACCTGCAGAAGAAGCGCCATCAAATAAAGAGTGGCTTTATGAAACAAAATATGATGGTTTTCGCTGCCTTCTTCATTGGGATCAAAATGAAATAAAATTAGAGAGTCGGAATCAAAAAGATTTAACTTTACAATTTCCTGAAATTGTTGAATATATTAAAACATTTGAAAATAAAATATTACCCATTTTGCCTTTAACATTAGACGGAGAAATTTGCTATTTAGTTAATAACTATAAGAGCGATTTTTCAGTTGTCCAAACACGAGGACGTTCTCGAAACGTGGAAGTGATTTCTGGATACGCTCAATATTTTCCGTGTCATTTTATAACATTTGATCTCGTTCGTTATAAAGGGCTTGATGTCTCTGAATATATCCTAGTAGAAAGGAAAGCTCTTTTGAATTCTCTTTTTCAATCTCTAGAAATTGAACCTACTGTGCGATTCGAAGAAAAGGGACAACTTCAACTGATTGAAGTATTCGACGATGACCAAACAGTTTGGGAGAAAGTAAAAAATAATGGTGGCGAAGGATACGTTGCAAAGAAAAAAAGCAGCATTTGGACTAGTGGGATTCGTTCGAAACATTGGCTTAAAATTAAAAATTGGCGCTTTGTTACAGTCATTCTTACCAAGTATGATCAAGAAAATGGTTATTTCCATGGAGCTGTTTATAAGAACAGGGCTTTAATTGAAGTTGTTATTTTTAAACATGGACTGAATGATAATGAATTCTCTACACTCGTTTCGTTTTTTAAATCGAATGGTACACAAAAAACCTCTGAAACTTGGGAGCTAGAACCTTCAATCTGTGTCAGTATTGCATGTATCGACTTTGATGGAAAAAAGCTGCGTGAACCGAGATTTAGTGAATTTGTATTTGACACAGATCCCGATCAAGTGGATTGGCGTTTAATGCAGAGACAATTAAATCCTATACCTGAAATTGTCCAAATTACTCATCCTGATAAACCTGTTTGGCCAAAATTAGGTATTGTAAAGGATGATTATTTATTCTATTTACAAACAGTAGCACCAAATATATTACCGTTTATTAAAGATCGATACTTAACAGCAATTCGATTTCCCCATGGCGTTTCTGATGAGAGTTTCTATCAAAAAAATGCACCCGATTACACACCAAGCTTCATTAAAACAATTGCTCACGAAGATATTCAATATATTTTGTGTAACAACTTGGAAACATTGCTTTGGCTAGGAAACCAATTAGCTCTTGAATTTCATGTTCCATTTCAAACCTTTGATACGCATTATCCAACAGAGATTGTTTTCGACTTAGATCCCCCATCAGTCAATGAGTTTTCCTTAGCCATTCATGCAGCTTTAAGGATGAAGGCAATATTTGACCAATTTGGGTTACAATCGTTTGTCAAAACTTCTGGCGGAAAAGGAATTCAAGTGTATATTCCATTACCAAAGAATACCTTTACTTACGATGAAACTAGAATTTTCACCGAATTTGTCTGTATATTTTTAGTCGAACAAGAACCAAAATGGTTTACTATAGAACGCCTAAAAAAGAATCGAAATAATAAACTTTACTTAGATTATATTCAGCACGCAGAAGGAAAAACCATCATTGCACCTTATTCTACTAGAGGAAATGAAAATGGCTTAGTTGCTACACCCCTGAATTGGGAAGAGGTAAATGAGCAATTAAGACCTGAATTATTCTCAATACCCGATGTTATAGATCGATTAAAATCGATAGCCGATCCGTTTCAAACAATTCGTGAAGTTGGAGAAAATCAGAACTTTAAAGAGGTTTTATCTAATTTAAAGGAGTTACTCAAAGAGCGGAAAAAATAAATACAAATAAATTCCACATTTCAAATTAAATCGGTGACAGAATAATTTTGTATTCCAAAAGGGTAGTTAGGTGTATCCTATATCCGTTCGTCCTTGGGATAGTTTCTCGAGGACAGTTCCCTTGCTTTGCTACTTATTTTGTCCTTGAGACCGACTCTCGAGTACATTTCACTGCTTTTCCTTCTCCCGTTTGTCCTTGAGACCGCTCCTCGAGGACATTTCACACGCTTTCCTTCCCCCGTTTGTCCTTGAGACCGCTCCTCGAGGAGATTTCACTGCTTTTCCTCTTCCCGTTTGTCCTTGAGACCGCTCCTCGTGGAGATTTCACTGCTTTTCCTCTTCCCGTTTGTCCATGAGACCGCTTCTCGTGGACAATTCACACGCTTTCCTTCCCCCGTTTGTCCTTGAGACCGCTCCTCGAAGACAATTCACTGCTCTTCCTCCTCCCGATTGTCCTTGAGACCGCTTCTCGTGGACAATTCACTCCTTTTCCTTCCCCCGTTTGTCCTTGAGACCGCTCCTCGAGGACATTTCACTGCTTTTCCTCTTCCCGTTTGTCCATGAGACCGCTTCTCGTGGACAATTCACACGATTTCCTTCCCCCGTTTGTCCTTGAGACCGCTCCTCGAAGACATTTCACTGCTTTTCCTCCTCCCGTTTGTCCTTGAGACCGCTTCTCGTGGACAATTCACTCCTTTTCCTTCCCCCGTTTGTCCTTGAGACCGCTCCTCGAGGACAATTCACTGCTTTTCCTCCTCCCGTTTGTCCTTGAGACCGCTCCTCGAAGACAATTCACTGCTTTTCCTCCTCCCGTTTGTCCTTGAGACCGCTCCTCGAGGACATTTCACTGCTTTTCCTCCTCCCGTTTGTCCTTGAGACCGCTCCTCGAGGACATTTCACTGCTTTTCCTCCTCCCGTTTGTCCTTGAGACCGCTCCTCGAGGACATTTCACTGCTTTTCCTCCTCCCGTTTGTCCTTGATACCGCTTCTCGAGGACAATACACACGCTTTCCTTCCTCGGTTTGTCCTTGAGACCGCTCCTCGAGGACAATTCACACACTTTCCTCCTCCCGTTTGTCCTTGAGACCGCTCCTCGAGGACATTTCACTGCTTTTCCTCCTCCCGTTTGTCCTTGAGACCGCTCCTCGAGGACATTTCACTGCTTTTCCTCCTCCCGTTTGTCCTTGATACCGCTTCTCGAGGACAAAATCCATCTCATTTCACCACCAATCCCACTTCCCAAAACGACAAAAACCTTCACCTACTCATTCAGGTGAAGGTTCACTATTTTTATATACAATCGATTTACCTTTCATCCTTGGTGCAGAAGAACGGTAAGCTTCATAACACAAAATGACAACAATAATGAGGTCAATCATATCTCCACCATAATACATCGTCATTCCACCAAGTTCAGCATCACTTCTGGCGACACCTGAAGGCGGGTTCGCATAAATCCATTTCGATAAAATACTATGCCCTGCCATCGACAGAATTAACACAGCCGCCCGTAAATAAAAAGAAGTACGATGTGGCATCGGTTCTAAGTAAATAATAGAAGTGGTAAATACATAGCCCGCTAAGAAAACATGTACATGAATAACCACCGACAAAATCACAGAATCATGCATCATATCATATAATTCTGTTGTATAAAGTAGCCATAAGCCTCCAATATTTAATAGAGCAGCAACAACTGGATAACTAGCACATTTTATATACTTACTTTTTAGAAATGCAGTTACTTTTCTCGCATGCTGTACATTCAATGAACGTAATAACAATGTTACCGGTCTAGAAATAACTAACAATAACGGACCTAACATTCCAAGCAATAAATGACCAACCATATGTGCAGTTAAATTAGTATGCGCGTATTCTGCAATTGGTCCTACAACTGTACTCCCAATACATATAATTCCTAGAACAAAGCAAACAATACGATAAATGGGCCAATGTCTAAACTTTTTATTCGTTGAAAAAACAGCAATAAGATACATCACAATAATGAGTAAAAATGGAATGCACCAAAGCAAAATGGTTGGATTAAAAGAAGAGTGTTCGCTATGCAACTCGTCTCTCACCCACTCTTGCATTTTCAGCTTTTTTAGCGCTTCCAATGATGATCAGTCCAATAATAATCATGAGAGCTGCAATAACGTTCCAAACTAAATCATAATAAAAAATTTCAACATTATATCGTATTTGATGAAGTCTCATCAGCTTATGTTGAATAATACCATCATAGAGTTGGAATGTCCCTGCACCTAAAATATAAGACCCAAACCATCTTTTCTTATTCCATCCATTTTTTCTTCTTAAATCCGCCACCATAAATAATGCCGCCACCGTTGCAAACCAACTAAAGGCATGAAATAATCCATCCGATACTAAACCAATGCTTGGTGTTGATAAGTCATAAAAATGATGCCAATGGAGAAGTTGGTGGAATACTACCTCATCTATAAATGCAACTGCCCCTAATCCAAACAGTATCCCAGACCAGAAATTTAGAGAATCAATTGAACGTTTTCTCGATCTCATAGTGTTCATCCTATCTTTTTGTTATTTCTAATGTAACTTTGCCCATAATTTCCGAATTTTATAATTAATTGGTTGGTATTGTAAAGTCAGCCTATAATTCCCTCCGAATCCTCTTATTTTCCCAACAAAAAAAGGATATCTTGAAAGTTCCAATTTCAAGACATCCCAATTTTTATTAATAGCTTCTAAACAATCTCATCAATCCTAGCGTTTAAACGCTCCACTACCTTTTTACAACGTTGAAATTCTCTCTTATTAAAAGCCAGTTCTGCGGGAACGGGAATCCTAGTTTCCAATAACTGATTCCACGTAAGCCCAATCTTTTTAACAAATTAAATTTTGCTTGTATGGACCGTGCATCTTCAAACCATACTTTATGCTCTGTACCTTCCGAATCGACATAATTAAAGTTTGGTGCTTGTGCTTCGTAATCATAGACAATTTGTGCATTATTTTCTCGAGCTATTTCAATTGCTCTTTGAGGACTTACTGCACGAGCATATTCTCCACCTTCAACAAATGGCAGTTTCCAATCATACCCGTAAAGGTTTTGACCCATCATAATTTTATTAGCAGGCATTTCAGTTAAAGCATAATTTAATACATCTTCTACTGGGCCAATCGGTGAAACAGCCATTGGTGGTCCCCCTGAATAACCCCATTCATATGTCATTAAAACCGAAAAGTCAACAATTTCTCCATGCGCACGGTAATCATGCGCTTCATACCATTGTCCAGCTTGTTCTCTACTTGTTTTCGGCGCAAGGGCAGTGGAAATTAAGAAACCTTCTCCGTGTAGATACTCAGCAGCTTTTCGTAAAAAGTTATTGTACGCTTCTCTTTGATCTCCAGGTAAAAATTCAAAATCAAAATGAATATCTGTAACACTGCCAATTCTTCGAGCTTCTTCCACAATATTTTCTAAGAGTACTTCTTGAACTGCGGAGCTCTGTAATATTGCCCGCCCTAAATCTCCACTAAATTGACCTTCTTCTAAATTCGAAACAACCATCATTAATGATGCACCTGTTTCTCGAGCAATTTCAGGAATACCCTCAACAGGAATAGTCTCTAGGCTTCCGTCTCTTCTAGCTTCAAAACTAAATGGCGCTAAGTACGTTAAGTATGGGCCCACTTCTCTTGATTCATCCAACAATTCTTGGCTAACCGATTCACCTTGCGGCTCAATATAAATATTGATTTCAGCATCTCTTTTTTGCATTGGAGGAATATAAAGTCTCAATCCTACCATTAATGGTTGATTAGGATTGATGCCATTGATTTGTGCTAAGTTATTAACATTCAAACCAAAGCGTTGTGCAATAGAGTATAAAGAATCTCCTGGCTGAACCCAATAAAAACTCCCAACAATTGGAATAACAAGCGCCTGCCCAATAACTAGTTGATCTGTTGCAGCAATTTGATTTGCATCTAAAATATTTTGATAATTAACTCCGTAAGCTTGTGATATCCCAAATACCGATTCACCCGGCTGAACTACATGAATTTGGATGATAACACTCCTTCTATACTTTTTCACAAATCATACTACCAATTCATCCTTACATCTTATGATTTATTTTAACAAGACATAACAAAACTAAAGTGAGAAAAATGAGCCACCTTAAAATAGGTAGCTCAACTCACTTAATTGATAATATTATGTTCAAATAAATAATCGTATTTAATATCAACAAATAAAAATTCTTTATTACTAATTGCCATCGAATAAGTTCGTGTTAGTTCACCCGTTTCAATGTCGCTATATTGTGCAGAAAGTTGACCCTTTTCATCATTTCGCATTTTCATAATATTAAATAAGAAATACGGACGCCAACTCCAATTTTTCCCAATAGCGTTATCTTGTGCATTCCATGTGCCATTTTTATAAACGATATTCGGAGACGTTTGAAATCCTTCCTCATTACATATATAAAACCGGAATGCATACTCTTCTAGCTTCTTAGCTAATTCCATTAAGTTCTTCACATCTTGACTAGAGGGTTGTATATGCTCAACAATAGTCGTAATACTTTTCTGTAACTTATTCATTTCTTCAAACTTTGACTCAAGAAGTTTCTTTTCTGCAGTGATAAAATGTTGGCATTCATTTCGAAACTTTTCTTTCAACGTATCACGAGGAATAAACTGGTTCGTAGGTTTTTGTAAGTAGACCCCTTTAAAATATCGTGCTCCATTTTTCCACGCTTGATGTAACTGGTAATCTGTTTGGATATTATTGAACATTAACGATGCACCAATTTTTATTGCTAATGATTGAATCGTTGTAAATACATGGTTCTGGGCACCCCAATTATTATAATTCAACTGGTTCACATTAATTTTTAAGACAGCTGGTTCAAACATTAATATTTGATCTAGCTTACTTTCAAAACCAATATCGTCTAGGGCAATCTTTACTCCATACGTTTTAATATAACGAATTGGATGTTGTAGTTGCTCGTAGTCACCCGTGTACTTGTGTTCTGGAATAACTAAAAATATATGAGGTAATAATGACTCATCGACTAAACTTTTCAGTAGTTGAAAATAGGATTCGCCAAAATCCACCATCAGTAAATTTGGATTACAAGGTAGGAAAAGACTTACTTCGTTTAACTCACCTTTAGCCGCATTAAGCGCTTTCTCGATAATAGTATGTTCAAATTCCATTCTTATATCTGCCGGTATAGATTCGTCGTACGTAATATCGGTTACATACAAAATTTTATTTTCAACGATGAGCTGACCATTTACTTGATAAGCTACAAGTACGTGCTCATCTGCACTATAGATTGGCTCAAACAGGATCTCTATTTCTTCCAATTTATCTAAAACATCCAGAACATTCATCTACATAACCCCCACACACATCATCTGTCAATATTCAGAAAACTCCTTTTAGCTTATTATACATCAAACATATATATTAGAAAAAGAAGCTAACCCTACATATATTTATATAATTCCAGTATATTTACTTGGATAATAATGATATTCCCATAAAGCTAAACAGTCAAACAAAATTGAAATAGAATTTACCTAATCGAGTAGGAAACTAGCCATTAATTGGCTAGTCGACCTCTCACACCACCGTACGTACGGTTCCGTATACGGCGGTTCAATAACTTAAGTATCGACGCTCATACAAATAATTAAGGTCCTTTATTCCCCATTTGATGAGCGTTTTTGTTCTAATAGCTTTATGTAGAGTTTCACTTCCTGAAATCCTCCAATAACCCTTACGGGTATTCGCTACTTTCCAGGCTTCATTGTGTTGGATACCTAATCTCCTAAGTTGATAGTACCTTGTCTTGACTTTCTTCCACCTTTTCCAAATAAGTTGCCTTAACCGATGGTTTAGCCACTTTCTCATATCTTGAATGAACATTTTCATCAAACCAATGCCATAGTAATTTATCCATCCAACCGTAACTTGATTAATTTCTTTAACGATATCCTCAAATTTACCAGTACGATTTCGTCTAGTTTTATATTTTAGTTTATCTCTGAATCTTTTCTTCGCGGAGTGGTGTGGTCTACATCCTGTACTTTTAGATGTACTGTGGATACAGAAACCTAAAAATTTTAGTTTGGTCGGAGACCCCACCTTACTTTTAGTTTTATTAACTGTCAGCTTCAGTTCCTTCTCCAAAAACTTTGTAATGCTATCAAGGACACGTTCACCAGCTCGTTTACTTTTAACGTAGATGCAAAAATCATCCGCAAAGCGAACGAATTTATGTCCTCTTTCCTCCAGTTCTATATCTAACTGATTTAAATAAACATTACTAAGAATTGGTGAAAGTACACCGCCTTGAGGCGCACCGAATTCAGTTGGTTTGGTAAAGCCATTCTCTAATATTCCGCTTTTAAGAAATTTCCAAATTAGCTTTAATATAATTTTATCTTTAATGAATTCCTTGAGGTATTCCATTAGCTTTTGATGGTTAATGGTGTCAAAGTAACTTTTGAGATCACAATCCACTACCACTTTATAGCCTTGTTCATAGTATTTGATAGATTTCTTTATGGCTTGGTGTTGGTTTCTATTTGGTCGAAAACCAAAACTTGAATCGGAAAATTTCGGGTCTATTATTCCACCTATTACTTGATATATTGCTTGTTGGACCATACGGTCTCTAACACATGGAATGCCTAATTTTCGTTTTGTACCATCCGCCTTCGGGATTTCAACCCGTTTGACTGGAAGAGGCTTATATGAGCCATCTTTCAGTTTTCTCTTAAGATGGGGTAGGTATTTACTGACATGACCAAAAAGTTCATCTACTGTCATTCCATCTATTCCAGGCGCACCTTTGTTGGCTTTAACCTTCTTACATGCTCTGAAAAGATTATTACTATCAATTACTTTATCAATTAAATCGATACCATCTTGTTGACCTACTTCTTTAACGGCAGGACTACACACTCTTGCATACTCTTCAGTTTCCAACTTATCCCTTTGCAAACAGCCATCTTGCGATGTTTTCTGCGGTCTTTGCACTGCCATCACCTCCGTAATTCTTCAAGATTGCTATTGTTCAGTCCTTCATTTCAGAGAAACTACTATGACCTCTGCTGACTTCTTACAATTCAGCTTGCCATCACTGGTAAGCTTGTTCCTGTGAGATATTCCATCTCTCTTGTCGGGAACCCTTGTAAGACCTCCCCGGGTAAGAGCTACAACCTTCCTCCCATGTAACTGCTATATTTACTGTATGGAACTCGTGCAGTATTGGACTTCGTTTTGTTTAGCAAACTCGTCCATTCCAATTCAGCCTTATATATAGTTTCTGTCCGTCAGTTCGGGATTTTGCCTCCGGCTTCCTTCAGATTCCACCTCACGGTGGACACCCTTGCCATCAGCTAACAGTTCCTACTGCCAAGCCTGTAGTGGACTTTCACCACCAAGTTGTAGCCCATGCCGGGCACACTAAAAAAGACAGTACAGAAATTTAAGCTTTCTGTACTGTCTTCTTTTAAATGAACAGTTAATGACTACTACTCGTATTAATAACACGTTTCAAGAACAATGACAGTATAAAGGCAATAATTGAGAATAATGTGGCAACTAAGAAGGCTGTTTGAATTCCCTCTAGTAGTGCTTGTGATTCAATCGCCTTCATTACCTCTTCAGTTAATGTGCCCTTTACCGTTGCTTCCATTGCTAAACTCTCTCCAACGTCAGCAGATTTCCCGTACATGACTGCAATTAATACTGCTGTACCAATTGCACCGGCAACTTGTTGAATAGTGTTATTCGAAGCTGTACCATGAGGATATAGCTGTTTTGTTAATGAGTTTAACCCATTTGTCATGATGGGCATCATAACAAGAGAAATACCAAATGATCTAATTGTATAGACAGAAACTATATATAAGTAAGTCGAATCCATTTGTAATGTTGATAAAAAGTAAGTTGATATAACGGTGATGATTAACCCAGTCATTGCTAATGGTTTTGGTCCGTATTTATCAAATAATTTACCTGTGATTGGCGACATGATTGCCATAACCAGTGCACCCGGTAAAAGCATTAAACCTGAAACAAAAGGTTCAATTCCACGAACACTTTGTACATAGGCTGGAGTTAAAATCATCCCACCCATCAATGACATCGCTAACACTGCATTAATAACTGAAGATAAAGCATACATCGGTGATTTGAAAATCCCCATATTTAATACTGGATTTTCAAGCTTTATTTGACGAAGGACAAACAGAATAACCCCAATAAGTCCAATTACTAATGTAGAAATAACAATTGGATCTGACCACCCATCTTCCCCAGCTGAACTAAACCCGTAAAGAAGTCCACCAAAACCTATTGTTGATAGGACTAAAGAAAAATAGTCTAATGTTACTTTTCTTGTAGGTAACACGTTTTCTAGTTTCCAAAAACTTAAGATGATACTAATTACTGCAAAAGGAAGAATCATTGTAAACAATATACGCCAATCATAATGCTCTACAATATAACCTGACAATGTTGGCCCAATCGCAGGGGCTGAAATCATTACTAACCCAAACATCCCCATTGCAGCTCCGCGCTTTTCTACAGGGAAACTAATTAACATAACGTTCATTAATAAAGGACCCATAAATGCAGCACCTACTGCTTGTAGCATACGACCAACTAGAAGGATACTAAATACAGGTGCCATTGCTGCTAGCAAAGTACCTAATGTAAAAATAATCGTAGAAATAATAAATAATGGTCTAGTATTATAACGTGTTATAAAATACGCTGATGCGGGAATTAGGATACCACTCACTAACATATAACCATTCGCTAACCATTGTACCGTTGTATAATTGACTCCTAAGTCATTCATAATTGTAGGAAGTGCAACATTGAGTAAAGTATTATTTAAGAAAGCAACAAAAGCGCCCACAAATAGTATAGCTATCATTAAATAAGGGGGCTTTTGTACTTGTTGTTGTTCTGTATTCATTTTTTATATTTTCACTCTTTCTTTTAGACTTTTGATTTGGATGAAACTAATTTTATACCGTTAGTCTATTTTTTTCAAGAATTTAATTTACCATTATTGAATCGTTGAAATGTAAGTGTTTTCAATTTATACTCATGGTATAATTATATAATAAAAAAAGTAACCAGGTGAGGAAATGAATAATCGCAAACGCCAAATTATCAATGCTGCTCGTAAATTATTTATTGAAAAAGGATTTACCGATACTTCTATTATGGACATTATTGCAGCCGCTAATATATCAAAAGGGACATTCTATAATCACTTTTCCGCTAAAAGTGAATGTCTTATCGCTATTTTGGAAGAATCTAGGGAGGAGGCCAATAATCGCCGATATGAAGTTGCAATGAATCGCGATCCTTCAGATATGAATGTACTTATTGAACAAATTACTTTACTCCTAAACGTCAATAGGGAGCGAAATTTAGTTCAAATTTTTGAGTCCATTACAGGAAATACTGATCAAGAAATAAAAGAAGTACTGCAAAAACAGCTACTGCGCGAAATTGACTGGTTAGCTAATCGATTTGTAGACGTATTTGGCAATGAAGCAAGGAGCATCTCCTATGAATGTGCAGTATATGCAATTGGAATGATGCATCAATCTCTACGCATCATGTCAATTGCAACTGGAGAAATCACTTCTCCTAAAACCGTCATAGCGACAATTTTAAAAAATATAGAATACCTTGTCCCACATTTGTTAGATAATCATGAATCGTTCTTTACCAATGACGTCATACAAGCTTTGCGACATAAAGTCGAAGTAAAACCTGTCAATAAAGATCTTCTAGTGACACAATTAAAAGGATTTATAGAAAATCTAACTGAAGATGATTCTAAAAAAGGATTAGAATATGCAAACTTTTTATTAAATGAATTAGTCAACCCAACAGTAAACGATACAATCTTTGAAGCCGTTTTATCAGCATTTAATCGTTCCTATAACAACTCCCCGCATGAAGCTGAAGCACATGAAATTTCCATCTATATGTGGCGGTATTTAGATTATAGAAAGACACAACTCGACCAATAATAGGTCGAGTTGTGTTCTTTTTCATTTCATTTTCCAAAAGGTAGATCATGAAAATTGATCCTTTTGCTTTCCATTTCATCTACCATATTTAACTCTCTTTATCATTCCGATGCTTATCTAAATCTTTATCAAATTCCTCCGAAAATTCGGTTTGTAATTGTCGATTTACCGGCGTAAAATTAGCTGTTTGTTCAACATTTGTGAATACATGGTCCCTTAAATATCGATGGTAATATAACTCGCCTCCCCAAATAAACAAGGAAGCTAGGAATGCTGCAGATAATAATGATATGTTATCGTCAAATAAGTATCCCCCTAATGCCCAAACAATTAAAAAGGCTAGAGCTAAATCAGTTACCGCAGCTAACACGTTACCCATCTTAGGAAGTAGGAACATATCTCCTACAAAAGCGATAAGCGTTAATACCGTACCGATCACAAATATATCTCCGAAGGAAACATTAAAAAATAAACCTAAGACCACCCATAATACACCTATCGTCATCACTAGTTTAATAAAAAATGCCTTTGTATACTTCATGTACAAGTTCTTCCTTTCACCATTTGCTTTATCAGTAGGTTTTCCCATTATGAAACCTTCATACATTAAGAAAACATTGAATGCTTAAATATATATTTGAAACTAAATAATTAATTTCACTCTATTATCGTATAATTAAATGTAAGAATATTCTGCAACAATACATGTGAAATGGGGATTTTGATTGGGATACTCAAATAAAGAAATCAATCTTTTAGATGTTGTCACTTTAGGAAAGACCCCTCCTAACTGCGATACAACTTTACAAATCCAGGCTACCTACGCCGAATCTGGAGTTGCACGTGGAATTTGGACGGTTGATGATCAATTTATGAATGGTAATGGAGTTGCTATGGGGGGATTTGTTGCTTCAGCTGCAGATATCATAATGGCTTATGCTATTGCATCCAAACTTTCTTCGGATCAAACTTTTGCTTCCATTGATTTACATACAACCTTCCATAGACCTGTATTGCAAGGACAAGTAGATATTGAGGCAAAAGTTGAACGCATGGGGAATAAAATATGTTATATAATAGCTGACTTGTTCCAAAATAACAAAAAAGTATCGAGTGTTGTTTCATCAGTTATGATTATTCCTAAATAATATTAAAAAAGCCCAATTTCTCAAACATTTAAGAAAAATTGGGCTACTTTTTTATGCCAGTTCTAAGAAAAATAAAGTTGGCGACTCGATTAGTTGTTTAAAACGATTGGTGAAGGCAACTGCAGTACCACCGTCAGCAACTCGATGATCGAAAGTCATTGATATATTCATTATTGAGCGAATAATGATTTCATCTTGTTCATTAACGACTGGCATTTTCTTCGTCTTATGGAATGCCATTAACCCTGTTTCAGGATAATTAATAATTGGAGTGGCGCCGATACTGCCTAATGGTCCTACATTACTAATTGTAAACGTACTACCCGTCATTTCTTGTATCGATACTTTGCCTTCCTGAACACGTTTAGTTAGCGCTTTCATTTCCTCATGAATTTGTTTGACTGACTTTTGATGTACATTGTGTAGTACAGGGACAATTAACCCTTGTTTGGTATCCGTAGCAAGACCTACATGAACAACTTTCTCTAAACGGATTACTTCATTTTCCTCATCAAGTTTTGCATTAAAAATTGGGAATTCCTCTAACGCGATTGCTAACGCTTTAATGAAAAATGCAACAACGGAAATATTAACATCTAATGAATTCAAATCTTTCTTTAGTGTAAGCAAATTTGTCATATCCACTTCTTCAAAGTGTGTAACATGCGGTATCGTAAATAAGGATTTTGTCATCTTTTTCGCAATCGCTTTACGAATTCCTTTAAATGGGATAGTTACTAACTCAGCCTCCTGCACTTGTACTTCTAAGCGTAAATTTTCATGTTCAGACTTAATTACATTATCAATAGAGGCTTTTTGCTGATTCAAATATCGGTAAATATCCTCCTCCAATACCCTGCCTGCCGGTCCAGAACCTTTCACTAACGTGATATCCACATCATGTTCTCTTGCTACTTTTCTTGTATAAGGCGAAGCTATTACTACACCTATTCTACTTATTGGTGTATTAACTGAAACATTTTTTGCCGTTTGAGCAGATTCGTTAGTAACAGGTCCCTCTGTGCTAATGTTCTTTATTTCTTTTGTCGCATTATTCTCATCCTCAATAATCAATAAAGTAGTACCTACTGTAATTGTCGTTCCAGGTTCAATTAAAATTTCATTTACCACACCTGCTGTTGGAGATGGTAACTCCGCAACCATCTTTTCTGTTTGTACTTCGACTAAAGGTTGGTCAACTGAAACCCGATCCCCCTTTTTAACCAAATAAGTGAGAATCTCTCCCTCGTGCATACCCTCACCGACATCATGTAATTTGACTTCAACCATTTCCTACACCCCTTAGAAGTAGATTACCTTTTCAATCGCTTCCTTCACTCGATTTGGTGTTGGTAAATAATGATCCTCTAGAGCAAAGAAAGGTACATGTACATCGGCACCTGTCACACGTTGAATGGGTGCCTTCATATATAGAAACGAAGTATCATTAATAATTGAAATAATGTCATTACCTAAACCACCAGTTGCGTGAGCTTCGTGTACAATAACACATCGGCCAGTTTTTTGGACTGATTCTGCAATGATGTCCTTATCAATTGGATACAGTGTACGTAAATCAATGATTTCGCAACTAATCCCACTTTTCTCTGCCTCTTCAACAGCTTTTTCAATCACTGGCATCATTGCACCCCAACCAATGATGGTTACTTCGTTTCCTTCTTTACGCTTCACTCCTTTACCAATTTCTAAAGTATATTTGCCCTCCGGTACTTCACCACGTACAGAACGGTATAATTTCAATGACTCTAAAAACAACACAGGATCTGGATCCTCTATTGCAGATATGAGAAGTCCCTTTGCATCATATGGAGTAGAAGGACAAACTACTTTTATTCCGGGCATATGTGTAAATAATGCCTCTGTACTATCTGAATGTATTTCTGGAGCACGTACACCTGCACCATACGGGGCTCTAATTACAATAGGAGCGGTAAATGCGCCCTTTGTACGGTATCTCATTCGTGTTGCATGAGTCATAATTTGCTCATATGCTGGATATATAAAACCCATAAATTGTATTTCTGCAATCGGTAACAATCCGTTCATTGCCATTCCAATAGAAGTACCAATAATCCCAGATTCACTCAAAGGAGTGTCGATAACCCGATCTTCTCCGAATTCCTCCTGTAGTCCATCCGTTGCGCGAAAGACACCACCATTTTTGCCAACATCCTCACCAAGCACAAGAACCTCATCGCGTTCCCTTAGCATTGTTCGCAACCCATCTGTTACTGCCTGAATTAACGTTAATGATGGCATGATACTTCACCTCTCAAATGTGTAAGATATGCATCCTTTTGCTCTTTAATTGTCCACGTCGGTTCAGCAAAAATATGATCAAATAGATCGTTTACATTTGGGGGCTGCATGTTTTCCAAATCGATGACTGCCTGGTTAATTTCATCATTCACTTCCTTTTCAACTTGCAATACCCAACTCTCATCCCAATAATGATAGTTTTTCATAAACTTCTCAAGACGTGTAATTGGATCAAACTCACGACGTTTTTCGCTTTCCTCTTGGTCTCGATATTTGGTAGGATCATCAGCAGTGGTATGAGCACCGTATCTCCAAGTTACTGCTTCTATTAATGTCGGTCCTTCATTATTTCGCGCCCTTTCTAATGCTTTTAACACTTCAAAATAAACGATAAAAACATCATTACCATCGATTCTGACCCCAGGTATGTCATAAGCAATCGATTTTTGGGCTATTGTTTTGGAGTTCATCTGCTTTTCTATTGGTACGGAAATTGCATAACTATTATTTTGATTAAAAAATACAACGGGTGCCTTAAACACACTTGCAAAGTTCAACCCTTCATGAAAGTCACCTTCAGATGTGGCACCATCACCGAAATAACAAATGACTGCATTAGATGTTCCTTTCCGTTTTTCAGCCATAGCCACACCTGCAGCTAAAGGAAGCTGAGTTGCTATTGGAACAGACGGCGGAACAATTCGTCTTCCCTTTGGGGGAATTCCGCCTTCTATTCTTCCTTTCCAGAATGCTAGTATCGTAGGAAGGGAATGGCCAAATGTAATACTTGCGGCATGGTCTCGGTAAGTTGGAAACATCCAATCTGCTTCATTAAGGGCTAGTGCACTTCCGACTTGTGATGCTTCTTGCCCTTCAAACATCGCATATGTCCCAATTCGACCTTGACGCTGTAAATTCTTCGCCTTTCTATCAAAAGCTCTTACCCTTACTAAATGTCGGTAGAAGGTTAAAACTAATTCCTGAGATATTTGATGTTTGAATGATTCCTGAACTAGATTCCCATCCTTATTAACAATTTGTTGTAGAGGGAATTGATGTTCATATCCCATTAAACCACCTCACCCTTATTTTATTTGAATTTTTTGATAATTATAGTACTTTTAGAAATTCTTCTACATAGCAAAAGGAATCATTTTTTATTCAATCATGAACAGCTTGAAACAATTTCTCTACTTTTGTTTACAATTTGTTTTTAGGAAGGCAATAAAAAAATCGACGTTCTATTGAAGGCCGATTTTACAATTTTATTCAGTTTTGTATTCAATAGAAGGGAGTATTTTTTTACTAGAGATTGGGGATTTCAGTACAATAGATGAATTGATGTTACCATATTTCAAGAGTTCATCACTTAACTTTCTGAGATGCTCCATATCATTCACTGCGACTTTTAGCAAATAATCAACCACTCCAGTAATTCTATGACACTCTATAATGTCTGGATGATCTACAATATAACTTTCAAATTCAGCATATGGCACTTTTACTTGACTAACTTGGATAAATAAGAGAAGATCCCGCCCTACCTTTCGGGGAGGCACAATAGCACTGATCTTGGAAATAATGCCCTTTTCCATTAGCCTTGTTAGGCGTTCTGTTACACTTGGTCGGCTTAATGAAAGTGCCTTTGATAGCTCACTAATTGTAATTCTTCCGTTATTTTGTAATATATCTAATAGTTGTATATCAATATTATCCATCTAATCCCATCCCCCCTTATTAAATTTTATTTACTCAGTATTTTAATTATAACTAAATAGAGTATTTATTCTCAGCATTTACTTTATTTAATAAATAGGAAATCTATCATTTTAAAAATTTCTTAGTATTTCTCCATGATTAGGAGACTTTAAGAAATCGGGGAATGAAAAACAAAGGATAAATCATTAATGCTAAATTAGGAATCCACCATGTAAGATCAAACTCCATGCGAATTGCCCAGTACGAAATGGCCATTAATCCTGAACAAAATGTAAGAACAAGTGAAATTAGTGCGGTCGATTTCCATTCCGAACGCCCTTTCTTATGCAAATAGATTGCACTCAAGCCTGTAATGGAAATGACCATATCAAGGGGAAAAAAGGACCAGTTCCATGCGACTAAAATCGGATTTGTATAATCTGGATATGCATATTCGACGGGAATTAAGCTCATCGCAGTTGCACTGAAGTATAGAATAAAGGAAAAATCAATAACGAGAAAAAACCATTTTAACACATTCATCGATGGCTCTTTGTAAATAGAATCCATTATTTCACCTCCACTTCATCTATCGTTTCGGCCTGCGTTTCTTTGTGTACCTTATTGCCATCAGGTTGTTCACTTATATTGAGCAAGATTACTCCTACAATAATCAACATAATGGCACTTGCCTTCATGAGGGTTAATGTTTCTTTAAAAAAGAAATAACCGATAATAGCTATTGCGGCCGTCCCGATACCTGACCAGATAGCATAAGCAATACTAACTGGAATCGTTTTTAAAGAAAAATTCAAGCTAACAAATGCTAGTATGTAAAATAGAATCATCAACAAAGAAGGAATTCCTTTTGTAAACCCATGTGATAATTTCATCGAAACAGTACCTACAATTTCAAATACAATAGCGAGAGTTAAATAAAGCCAATGCATTTACATTACTCCTTTCTACGAGTCATTCCATGTAATACAACATCTACTATAGTTGTTAAGGCTTCCGACAATGAGTGAGAAGCATGTGTATGAAAGTCCGGATCGAATACGGCCATAGATGCCCCTCTTAAGATTTGTATAACACTTGGAACATTTAGTGGACGAAACTCCCCTTCTTGAATACCCAGCTCGATAATCTGTCGAACAGTCTGCCACTCTTCTCGAAGAAGATGATCAATTTTTACCCACTCATTCGGAGCAAAACGTTTCATTTGTTCTAATAGTTTTGTATCTCCAAAGCGTAATCCACTTGGAACAATTAATAATATCGCTTTTAATTTTTGTTCGTAGCTCCACTCTTTTTCTTGAAAGATTAATTGTTCACGTTGTTTTACTTCTTCAATTGCTTCATCGACAATCATTTCTATAATGTGTTGTTTCGAATTGAAATGCTCATAGATCGTTCTTTTACTAATCCCTTGCCTTTTAGCAATATCATGAACCGTAAACTTCAATCCTTTTTCTACAATTAGCTCTAGTACTGTTTCTTGTATTTGCTTCTTCAAACAGGACCTCCCATAATTCGGTTACTTCGGTACCATTTTTCAATTTTTAGTACCATTAATTCCATTTTATTGAATCATGTACCACTTCGTCAAATCAGAAATTCAAAGAAATTTAGAACTACTCTTTTAAATAGAACTACCTCATTATGTTAATTGGAATCCATTGTTATTAGATGAAATGTCAATAAATACAATTAAAACTAAAAAAGAAGCTTCTAATAAATTGATCAACCTATTAAAAGCTTCTTCTATCTCCTTTAATTACCAAACAATAAGTTCATTTTTTATACTATAGTAAGCTATGAGGTGACAAGAAGTTGAAAAAAATAATAAAAGCATTAAGTACAGTCGGTTTAGCGTCTACATTACTATTTACAAATGGGGTATCCGCGTCAACATCTGTACATTATCAAGATGTAAAACCAACAGATAATTTCTATAAATCAGTTGAATATCTATTAGAAAAAAATGCGATTAGTAAAACATTGCCAAATTTTAGACCTTACGACAATATTACTCGTGGTCAATTCGCTAGTATTATTGCTAAAGTTATGGGCTTGTCTACGAAATCTCAACATATTTATGTAGATGTTCCAACATCACATCAATTCTATCCATATGTTCAAATGGTGGTTGCAAAGGGTTTAATGAGTGGTAAAACGAATAAAGAGTTCGGTTTAAATGATTCATTAACTCGTGGTCAAATGGCAGGTATTTTAGCTTCATACTTTAGACTACCTTTAATTAGTGCTGAAGAATATAAAGATCGTGGGGGAAAAAAATCAGATATATTTGATGGAACCCAGTTTAAAGGTACTTGGGGCCAACATATAGCAACACTTGAAACCCTAGGTGTTATGAGTGGTTACACTGATGGTACTTATAAACAAAATAAGGCAATGAATCGTTCGCAATTTGCCAATATGATTCGTCTATTAGACAACGATTTTATTACCATTCATAAATACGACATTGCAATTAGTATGTCCTCTACTAAAGACCTAGAAGTATCTGCAGAAGATATTTTGAAAGAACTTAGATCACTAGAAAACGAAAATGTACTTAAACTAAAAGATACCTTTACTGAATACTATTATCACTATACTGAAGGCACAGAATATGGTTACGAAGAACCTGATAAGGAACTAGTTGACACTTATATATTCAGCGTGATGCAAGAAGGGGAAATTGTATTCGATGATTTAAACATTAGAATGATTGTTGAAAGACACGAATCAAACTATTTAAGTAATTACTACACTATTAAGTTAGAAAAATTAGAAGAAGGAGAAACAACTTCTACTAGTGATACTGCGACAAAATAAATAGCAAATCTAAACCACGAGAAAGGGATATCTCGTGGTTTAGATTTTCTCCTTATTGAGCTTATTGCTTAGACATCAAACTTGCTCCAAGTATTTTATTTCAATCGTTCTCTACCACATGATAACGGCCTTTCGGGATAACTAGTGGCGTACCCGATACGGGATCTGGAATGACAACGCAGTTTAAATCAAAAACAGACTTTACTAATTCACTTGTTATCACTTCATTTGGCGTTCCTTCTGCGAGTAATTTCCCTTCTTTTACGGCAAAAAGGTAATCTGCATAACGTGCTGATAAATTAATATCGTGTAATACCATTACAATGGTAGTACCATACTTGTGATTTAAATTAGTAAGTAGATCTAATATTTCAACCTGATACGTAATATCTAAAAATGTTGTTGGTTCATCTAGTAGTAAAATATCCGTTTGTTGGGCCAATGCCATCGCAATCCAAACTCTTTGTCTTTGCCCTCCTGAAAGCTCATCTATATCACGATTGGCAAATTCTGTAATATTCATAAAAGCCATCGCTTCTTCTACGGCTTCATAATCTTTTTTCGTCCAACCACTAAATAGTGATTGATGTGGAAATCTGCCACGTCCAACTAAATCCGCAACCGTTATACCATCTGGAACGACGGGAGCCTGAGGAAGCAAACCTAAAATGCGTGCCAATTGCTTTGGCGGGTATTTTGTAATTGCTTTGCCATCTAAGGTCACATCACCTTGAGAAGGCTTAATCAGTTTGGCCATTGTTTTTAACAGTGTAGACTTTCCGCTACCGTTCGCACCAATAATAACGCTTATTTTATTTTTTGGAATTGTAAGATTTATACCATGAATGATTGTTTTATGATCATATCCTGAGTACAGCTCATTTGTTCGAAAGATGTGTGTATTGCTCATTATAATTCTCCCTTTCGGTTCATTCGGATTAGTAAGTAAATTAAATACGGTGCCCCGAGTATTCCTGTAATAACTCCTACTGGAAATCTATATTCAAAGGCAAACTGTCCTATTAAATCTGCTAATAAAACCAAATTTGCACCGACTAAACCTGCAGGGAGAATGTTTGACGAGTGATGACCAACTAAACGATTCGCGATTGGACCCGCTAAAAATGAAACAAATGCAATAGGTCCTGTAGTTGCGGTTGCAATGGCAATAATTAAGACGGAACTCATAATTAAAATAATTCGTACTTTATCTGTTGATACACCTAGTGACGTCGCCATTTGCTCCCCTAATTCTAGTAAACTTAAATGCTTACCGAAATATAGTAGAATAGGTGTAAAAATGACCACCACTAGAATTAAAGGAAGTACTTCATCCATTTTGGAACCATTCAGACTTCCACTTAACCATCTCATCGCTACGCCGATATCTTGCTGAGCACTTTTCAATATTAAATATGAAATCACCGCATCTAACATTGCTTGTAAGCCAATCCCAATAATAATTAGACGACCAATTGAAAATGAACGACCACGGGATAAAAAATACATCGCAATAACCGTAATTAATCCGCCGATAACCGCTGCAATAGATATTGCGGTATTACTTAAGTGTAAGACGGTGATACAAAAAACAGCTGCTACACTTGAGCCAGAAGTAATCCCTAATATATTTGGATTCGCTAGTGGATTCCTCAACATTGTTTGAAAAATGTAACCCGCTATTCCAAAGGCAAATCCAGAAAATAAACCTGTCATCATACGCGGTAGTCGCAGCGTATTAATGGCAAAGTTAGCACCTGCAATATCTTCTCCCAATAATGATCGAATCACGACATCTACTGGATAAATAGTGTTCCCTAATAGTAGCATTGCACAACTAAGCACCACTGCTAGCACAGCTAATATCGAGGTCACAATAAGATGACGTCTTTTTCTTTGACGTATACCATGCCTAATTATATTCATATTGCTTTCTTGATTTTTCATAATGACCTCACCTTCGATCTCTTCGCGATCAGGATGAGGATTGGTGCACCTATAAACGCTGTAATAATACCTACTTCAAGTTCTCCAGGACTTCCAATAAGTCTACCTACCACATCCGAAAACGTTAATATAATCGCTCCTGCTAATGCAGACATTGGGATTAGGAAACGCAAATCTGGTCCGATAATTAAACGCATCGCATGGGTAGCTAAAAGTCCAATAAAACCAATTGGTCCCGCTAAAGCGGTTGTTACTCCACATAAAATGACTCCTGCACATATGGCAAATACCCGGAGGAAACCTGGTCGTACACCTAATCCCGTTGCCACATCATCACCTAGTGCTAATGCATTTAAAGCAGGTGCCGTTAAGAAAGCGATCAATACCCCAATGATTAGAAAAGGAAGAAAGATTTGAATCGATTCCCATGATCCAGAACCAACACTTCCTACTTGCCAAAATCTAAATTGATCCATTGCATATGTACTTGGAATCATAATTGCCGTTACTAGTGAAGAAAGAGCTGCACTTGTTGCAGCTCCAGCCAATACTAGTTTTATCGGTGTAGCACCTCCGCGTCCCATAGAACCTATTGCAAACACGAAGACTGCTGTTATAGCTGCTCCGAGTAAAGCTAACCAAATATACTGACCTGCTGTAGTAATGTTAAAAAACGCAATTCCACATAATACAAATAATGAAGCACCCGTATTCACACCTAGGATACTCGGGTCGGCGAGGGCGTTACGAGTGACAGTTTGCATAAGAACACCCGCAATTGCTAATGCGACACCACAGCATAAACTAAATATTGTACGTGATATCCTTTTTTGGACTACAATCGCTCCATAAGAATCTTCATTTTGATAAAATAACCCATCTATTAACTCTTGGAAACTGACTACCCTAGCACCTAATAGAAGAGAAGCAATAATTGTGGTAATTAATAAAATAAACCCTATTATTAATATCAATTTAAAGTGCTGCGGTACATGTAGATCTATTCGCTTCTTATGAGGAGTGGATTTATGGCTCAATTTTATCAATTGCCTCACCAATTAATTCTAAATATTCATCAATCGTATAAGCGATTGATAATGGGTTTGGAGTTCCTGCTGCGACAAGTGGCGTATCACTTGTAATAAATGCCACAGAACCTCGCTCTACTGCTGGTATTTTCCCAAGTAAAGGGTCCGCTTTAATTGTTTCGTAAAGTGCATCATCACCATAGCCGACAATTAAATCAGCATCGAATAATGCTTCAACATTTTCTGTACTTAACTTTAATGAGTAACTCGTCGGATCTGTAATTAATTCCATTATACTTTCAGGATAACTTAAACCTAATTCTTCTAAAAATGACACACGAGAGTCAATTGGAGTATATATATGTAACTGTGATAAATCTTTTGCTGAGAAGTTAACCCACACTACTTTCTTCCCTTCAATTTGAGGATAAGCGCTAAGTTTTTCAGCAACTAAATCTTCGATATCTTTAATTAATTGCGCTCCTTCTTCTGCCATTCCCATACCTAACGCATTTAATTGTACTTGCTCACGCCAAGTAGTCGTCCAAGGTGCCGTTGGGTAAGCAACAACTGGCGCAATTTGTGATAGTGTTTCATAATCTTCTAGTGTAATACCAGAGTACGCAGCAAGAATTACATCCGGTTTAGCATCTGAAATTGCTTCAAAATCTAACCCATCTGTATCTTGGAAAACGTTTGGATTAGTCTCACCAAGTTCCTCTAATTTTTCTTTTGTCCATGGTAGTAAACCACTATCATCTTGTACACCAAAATTCGCAGCAGAGAAACCTACTGGCACTATACCAAGAGCTAAAGCTACATCTTGATTTCCCCATTGAATCGTTACAACACGTTCAGGTTTGCTTTTAATTACGGCCTCCCCTAATGCATGTTCAATCGTAATTGGGTATTGGGAATCTGTATTTGTTTCAGTTGAACTCTTTGACTCGCTCTCCTGTTTCACTTCAGTTGAAGAGTTACTAGAGCAGCCTATTAATGCAAAAATTGCAATAATTGACATCATTAACAGTAGTAAAAATGATTTTTTATTTCGCATTTTCCACCCTACCTATTCAAATTATTAAGTTTTATAGATTGTTAGACTCCATTGCACCTTTCAATCGATAACGATTATCATTATCATCAATGAGTAATTTAAATTACTTTCTATAAATTGTCAATATTATTTTCCGTTTACTGATGACTATCTTCCGTTTTGCAAAATAATTCTTCTAAAAGCTCCTTATTTCTCTCAGCGAATTTTTCATTGTGGGAAGAGACCATTCCGTATTGATTTGCATTTGGATCGATATACATTTTTGCATTATTGACTGCCAGTACTGCATCTTGAAAAGTTCCAACTAATAGATTCACTTTATCTTCATAAGAAATAATATCTCCCGCTCCAAAAATTCCAGGTACAGTAGTTTTACATTGCCCCTGACTTACTAAATAATAGTCATCTTTACGTTTTGGTTGAATATCATCGGCAAATGCTAACGATACTTCACGATTGTAGCCATGGCTAATTAAAACATCATCAACCTTTACATGATGTGTCTTGCCATTTTGTGCAATTATGACTTCCTCAATAGCCGTTTTGCTATCATTTGATACGACTGATTGAATCTCTGCATTAAGCATAATTTGTACACCATGTGCTTTTAGCTTTTCCACTTGCGATTCATGAGCAGATAATTGCTCCTTACGATAAATGACAATTACTTCTTTTGCTACGAATAACAGTTCTACAGCCCAATCAATTGCTCCATTTCCCCCACCTGAGACAAGAACTGTTTTGTTACGGAAACGTTCCAACCCTAAAATGGTATAATGTAGGTTAGACATTTCATATTTTTCCGCACCTTCAACTTCAAGTTTAATTGGATTCAAAATACCTCCACCTACTGCTACAACAATTGTTTTTGAATAATGGACTTCTCCCAAATCAGTAGTGATGGCGAAAATATCCCCTTGTTTTTCTATTTGTTCTACTTTCGTATTCAAACAAATCGTTGGTGAAAATGTATTAGCTTGATTAATTAGGTTTTTAACAAATAACTGTGCTTGCATTGGTGGTTGACCACCAACATCCCACAATATCTTCTCAGGATATATATTCACCTTGCCACCTAAGACAGGCTGAACCTCTATTATTTTTGTTTTCATATTACGTAAACCACTATAAAAAGCACTATATAATCCAGCAGGCCCGCCACCAATGATCGTTATATCAAATAAATCCATATTATCCCCCTTATAAAGATACTTCTCATCCTTATATTAATTGATATTGAGAATCAATATCAATAAAATTTTTAAAATTATTTATCTTTCTGTAGAAAAAGTCTTCACACCAATACAGTTAACAGATGTGAAATCTTCTTCTATAAATAGTTTCATTTTCAGTGAATATCATCGGAAAATTTTACCTGTGCGAGAAACATATCTACTACCGATATAAATCTTGATATCTATGGGAGGAGCAAAACACTTGAAACTACTTAAAAATCTAAACATATTCAAAAAGTTACTAGTAATTATCATTGTAAGTGCATTGGCGTTAGTGTCCGTAGGAATGTTAGGTGTAAACTACATTAGAGTTATGGAAAAGGGATCAAATGTTATGTTCCAAGAAAATTTACTACCCTTAAGCCAAGTGATGCAAATTCGAATAAATGCAAGAGCAAGTGATGCATATACTCTAGAACTGTTAGCAACAGAGGACCCAAAAAGGAATAATGAACTTGTTAGTGAGATTACATCTGCTTGGGATGAAATTGATGGATTAATTTCTGAAATTGAAGCGGCTCACTTGCAAAATGATGAATTAGAATTAATTAATCAGTATAAGGAACAAGCTGCGGTATTGAGTGAAAAAAGAAATAGAGTAATTGAGCTTGCGCTTGAAAATAACAATGAAGAGGCATATTCTCTATATACAGAAGAGGTTGAAACCAATAGAGCATTGGTTAATGATACATTAAAGCAACTTCAGAAGGCGAATATTACACATGCAGAATCAATCAATAATTTAAATAGAAAAACAAGTGAAGAAATTGTTATCTTTGTCTCTATGATTGTTATTATTTCTCTTATTCTATTAGTCATTTTAAGTACAATAATCGCTCGTATGATTGTAAAACCAATAAAAGAAGTTAAAAACTTAATTTTTGAAGCTGAAAACGGTAATTTTACAGTTAAAGGTAGTTACCATTCTACAGACGAAATCGGTGAACTTACAGTTTCCTTTAATAATATGACCAACACATTGCAATCAGTGTTTAGAACTGTACAAGACTCTTCTCAGCAAGTAGCATCTGCCTCTGAACAGTTAAGTGCGAGTGCCGAGGAAAATAGTAGTGCAAGTGAACATATTAATGTAACGGTTCAGGAGCTATCATCTGGTACTGATGAACAAGTTCTGAAAATTGACCATAGTACTAAAGTTATTACAGATATATCTAACCACACAAAAACAATTGCAAATCATACGGAAAAAATAACAGAAGACGTACAACATGCATCAGCAATGTCCCTCGAAGGGAACAGAGCTATTCAAAAAGTAAATGAACAAATGAATTCCATTTATGAAAATGTAAATAGTCTTTCAAATGCAGTAAAGAGCTTAAACGAGCGTTCTAATGAAATCGGCCAGATTACAAATGTGATAACAGGGATCTCAGCTCAAACAAATTTGTTAGCATTAAACGCAGCAATTGAGGCAGCTAGGGCTGGTGAACATGGTAAAGGATTTGCCGTAGTTGCTGACGAAGTTAGAAAACTTGCAGAAGAATCAACCAATTCAACAGAAAAAATTTCAGAGCTTATCCAGCTAATCCAAAAAGATACAGATGTCACATTACAAACGATGGAGAAAGCGGCTTTGGAGGTTAATTCTGGACTTAAAATTGTTCATGTGGCGGGAGATTCTTTCCACAAAATTGAACAAGCAGTAAATGGAGTCGTCTCTCAAATCGAAGAAATTTCAGATTCCTTAAAACAACTTACAACTGGTGCAGATAACGTTAATGATTCTATCCAAAGTGTAAGTGACGTTGCGAATGAATCAGCCATGATTACGAAAAATATCTTTGCTGCTACTGAGGAACAATTAGCATCAATGGAGGAAATTTCTTCCTCGTCGCAATTACTTGCAAAATTAGCGGATGAGCTACAAGTTATATTAAAAAGGTTTAAGATTTAGCATAAATAAATCTTACTTAGTGAATTCCGAAAATCAAGAAGAAGACTAGTACGTTCAAAACTAATGGCAGTGAGAAACAAAATCTCACTGTCACTTTTTTATGTCCCCTTATAATCCAATACTACTTTCATACTTTACCCCATTATTTTATATGAAGCATTACATAAGTTAGAAGTGTAAGAAAGTGAGTAGCAACATAGGCATACAGATTTGAATCCGACACCGAATATCTATGGATATAAGACCTCTAATAAAAAGAAAAGGCCTTCCAATAGTTTTAGCAAACTGATGAAAGGCCTTCTCATATAGGATAGCTATTCTTGTATGGTTTATCTAGTTTTATAGAAAACGAGAACAAATCTGAGACAAGAAAAGCATAGTATCATTTTAGACGAAATATAACAAGGTCCAAACCATATATGGTGAATCAATCAAACTTAATCCATTTGGTATACTTGATTTCTTCCCTTTTGTTTTGCTAAGTAAAGCCCTTTATCCGCACGAATTAACACCGAATCCATGGTTTCTCCTATACGAAATAAAGTAACACCAAAACTCGCTGTTACATGAACTACCGTTGTAAATTGATGTAATTCAATCTTTTCTCTAATCTGTTCAGCCATTCCGAAAGCCTCCTCACCCGCACGTGTTGTCAGAATGATGAATTCCTCGCCACCCCAGCGTGCAAAGAAATCGCTCTCGGATAAATTTTCTTTCACCAGTTCAGCAAGTTCAATGAGTACTAAATCACCAACCTTATGACCAAAGGTATCATTAATCTTTTTAAAGTGATCTATATCTAAAAAGATAATAGAAAAGGTTGTATTTTGTTGTTCAGCTTTTTTCATTTGATTCTCAAGCCATTTGTTGAATTGAAGGCGATTCGCGATTCCTGTCAGCGTATCAGTGTATGCAATTTTATAAAGGATGTCTCTTTCAACAAAAGCCTTCAAAATGTATTGAATAAAATATAAGACAATCACATACACAACTTGAGCCACAATATATTGGATAATGGGTGGGATAGCTCCTGCCGGGAGTTCCTCCCGATAGTAAAACCCTATACATAGTGTAATTCCAATAAACCCTACTGAAAAAAATAAACGATGCCAATTCTGTAAGGTAATAAAAATTATAATGATATATAATGGCAGCCAAACAATAAAGACACCAAAGTCATAATCATGTCCTGGTATCATCTGACTCACAATCGATCCGTTAAACACCATTAAATGATAAAAACCGGTGAATAACAGATTAATATACTCGAATAGTAGTATAAAAAAACGCTTGTAAATAGCGAACCAACATATTGTAAGCCAGACAAACAGAGGGACAGTAAGGACTAAAAGATCCATGTCTATTTGATCCAATTGGTACTCAAAAAGGAAACTAATAAGTATCGTCAAAATAAAAAATGGCAAAATCCATAGATAGATTGCCCTTCTTAATTGCGAGAGATTTTCATATTGTATTTTCATGGTTGCCCTCCTCGCTCTATATTGAAACATTCAAGCTACCGTTATGTTTTTTTATCCATACTAGGTCCCAAACAGTCCTAAGCGGATCATGCCCATAAACAAAAATGTACTAATGCAGCACCAATTTTCTCACTTTCATTATGCCCAATTTTATTCAATCAAACGTTTTTTTGAAAATGGGTCTTTAAGAATATAGCTGATTAGTACAGATAACATTTTTGATTTGTTTAAAGTTTTCCACAAACTGTTTCATTGTTTCCATCAAGAATATCTAATTTTAAACGACCGTAATTTCGAACGTATTATTTGTTTCGTCACGACCTTTTTCAAAATTCTTATAATCTCTTTTGTATTTAGACTCCAACTCTTCAGCTAATTCTTTCGTTTCCTTCATATTTTGATATGAATCGTACCCCTCTTTACTTTCACTTGAACAAATCATGGATAGACTTGGTCATACCGATGACCAAATCACAAAAAATGTCTATCTGCATGTAACACAAGAAATGAAAAAAGAAGCTTCCCACAAGTTTTCACAACTCATGAGAAGCCTCCGTTAAGAACCTCATGTTAACAAAACTGTTAACATTCCACTCTCATCTTATATAAAATCCTTATATATTAAGGGGTGAAGCGGCTTATTACATCATGCCGCCCATTCCACCCATGTCAGGCATTGCTGGAGCTGGGTTTTTCTCTGGTAGGTCTGCTACTACTGCTTCAGTTGTTAAGAATAGAGCAGCTACAGATGCAGCGTTTTGTAATGCAGAACGAGTAACTTTAGCAGGGTCAACGATACCCGCATCGATCATGTTTACCCATTCGCTAGTTGCAGCATTGAAACCAACACCGATTTCTTCGCGTTTTAAGCGGTCAACGATGATTGAACCTTCAAGACCTGCATTGTTTGCAATTTGACGAACTGGTTCTTCAAGAGCACGTAATACAATACGTACACCAGTAGCTACGTCACCTTCAACTTCGTTTAATACGTTTTCTACTGCATTGTAGATGTTTAGAAGTGCAGTACCACCACCTGATACAATACCTTCTTCAACTGCAGCACGAGTTGAGTTTAATGCGTCTTCAATGCGAAGTTTACGTTCTTTTAATTCTGTTTCAGTTGCAGCACCAACTTTAATTACTGCTACACCACCAGCTAATTTAGCTAGGCGTTCTTGTAATTTTTCTCTGTCGAATTCAGATGTTGTTTCCGCAATTTGAGAACGGATTTGGTTAACACGTGCTTCAATCGCATCGCTGTTACCAGAACCTTCAACGATTGTTGTGTTATCTTTGTTCACTACAACTTTACTTGCTTTACCTAATGAAGTAACGTCAGCTGTTTTTAGATCTAAACCAAGA
The DNA here is from genome assembly GCF_900291985.1 of Lysinibacillus timonensis. NCBI lineage: Bacteria > Bacillati > Bacillota > Bacilli > Caryophanales > Bacillaceae > Lysinibacillus > Lysinibacillus timonensis. The sequence goes on from NZ_LT985980.1 coordinate 1,957,482, forward strand.
TCTGCTGTAATTACTTGGCCACCTGTAAGAATTGCAACGTCTTCTAGCATTGCTTTACGACGGTCACCGAAGCCTGGAGCTTTAACAGCTACTACTTGGAATGTACCGCGTAGTTTGTTCAGAACTAATGTAGCTAAAGCTTCGCCTTCGATATCTTCAGCGATAATTAATAATGGACGACCTTGTTGAATTACTTGCTCAAGAATTGGTAGAATTTCTTGAATGCTTGTGATTTTTTTGTCAGTAATTAAGATATAAGGATTATCTAATTCTGCTACCATTTTGTCAGTATCAGTTACCATGTAGTGAGATACATATCCACGGTCGAATTGCATACCTTCTACTACATCTAATTCAGTAGTGAAGCCTTTAGATTCTTCAATAGTAATAACACCATCAGTACCTACACGTTCCATAGCATCTGCAATGAATGTTCCAACTTCTTCGTCAGCAGCAGAAATAGCAGCTACTTGAGCAATCGCTTCTTTATTTTCAACTGGACGTGAGATTGCTTGTAATTCTTCAATTGCAGCAGCTACAGCCTTGTCCATACCTTTACGAATACCTACAGGGTTTGCACCTGCTGTAACGTTTTTAAGACCTTCACGAATCATTGCTTGTGCTAAAACAGTTGCAGTTGTTGTACCGTCACCTGCGATTTCGTTCGTTTTAGAAGCAACTTCTGCTACTAATTTTGCACCCATATTTTCATATGGATTTTCTAATTCGATTTCTTTTGCAATTGTTACACCATCATTTGTAATTAATGGAGAACCAAATTTTTTCTCTAGAACAACGTTGCGACCTTTTGGTCCTAATGTAACTTTTACAGTGTTTGCTAATTTATCTACACCTTGAAGCATTAACGTACGAGCTTCTTCTGAGAATTTAATGTCTTTTGCCATTTCCTTACCCTCCAATTTTAATTAACTATTCATATCAAAAAGTAGCAATCTTGTACACTAACTGCGTATTGCTTTTCATACATTTTTAATGTTTAGCCAATAACAGCTAAAATGTCGCTTTCACGTAAAATTAAATATTCATTACCTTCATATTTCACTTCTGTGCCTGAATATTTTGAGAAGATGATAGTATCTCCCTCTTTCACTTCAAGCTCGACGCGTGTGCCGTTATCGAGTACACGACCAGTTCCTACTGCTACAACTTTACCTTGTGATGGTTTTTCTTTTGCTGAATCCGGAAGAACAAGTCCTGATGCAGTTTTTTCTTCCACCTCAACTAGTTCGATAATGATACGATCACCTAATGGTCTTAACAAGTGAAACAACCTCCTAGAATATTATTATTTTTATTTTTTTGAATTATTATTAGCACTCTCTTCAAATGAGTGCTAACACAATTATTATAATAATCAATTCATTTTCCGTTTGCAAGTATGAAGCATAAAAAATTTTGATTTATTTCCATCTTCCTCTACAATAGAGGAAGGATGGAATTTACTTCTGCCAACCGTAACATTTTTGGTATATTCTTCATGTTTTAATCAACTGTTTTAAAAATTACGAAAGAGGGATCTACACAATTGAGTCATATACAAAATGTAAAGACACAGAAAACAGCATTTTATATTTTACTTGCATATATCGCTTGTCAACTTTCAGGCTTTCTATTACATATTCCTGTTGTGAGAGAAATATTCCTCCAATTTATAGATGGAAATAGTTTAGAAGTAAAGATGATTACACTTGCTGCATGGTGGCAAACGGTTGCCTTTGCAATTACCTTTCTCATTTGTTTTTATATAATTAACCGTAATAAGAGTTTTTGGAATGTATTTAAGGGAGAAAAAGCCTCAATTGGAGAATCAATTGGATGGGGTATTTTAGGATTTTTCCTCGTATTATTTGGGCAAACGGTAGCAGCAAACATTGAACTTTTACTAGGAATCCAAGAAGGCTCTGAAAATACCGAAACAATTATAATGGTTACAGAAATTGCACCAATCATGATGGTATCAACGGTTTTATTTGCACCTATTTTGGAGGAACTTGTATTTCGCAGAGTGATTTTTGGTTCAATTATTCAAACACAAAACTTTTGGATTGCGGGTATCATAAGTGCCATTGTGTTCGCTGCGATACACCTAGATTTTCAACATATTTTAATTTATGCAGTTTCAGGTTTAATATTTGCTTTTCTCTATTACAAAACAAAGCGTTTATTAACTTCTTTTATCGCTCATCTTCTATTAAATGGTTTTGTCACGTATATATCTTTATATGCAGACGAGCTACAACAAATTTTGGATCAACTTTCGAAATAGAATAAATTGATGAACTTTTTCTATTTAAAATATTCTTTAGCTCCTCAAGATTAAGTCAATACAAATGAAATGAAATATCGTGCACAAATCACCACTGATTTGTGCTTCTTTTTTATTACAATATGTGTTTGATATTAATGAAATCTAGATATTATACATTTTTTGTATAGCCGTCTAGAACATGGTATTCTTGTTGTGTTAAGTATTAACCTCTTAAAAATAATACCCGAAGTACTACTATATTTATAATAGATTACCCTATATGAAAGAAAGGGGTGCTTTTATTTGAAAGCACAATCAATGATCTTTACACTCTTTGGCGATTATATTTGTCATTACGGTTCTAAAATTTGGATTGGCAGCTTAATTCGTTTATTGCAAGAATTTGGACATAATGAACAAACTGTTCGAGTTGCTGTCTCACGTATGGTAAAACAAGGTTGGTTGAAATCTGAAAGAAAAAGTAATAAAAGTTACTATTATTTGACAGAACGTGGAGAGCAACGTATTAGTGAGGCAGGTAATCGTATTTTTAAATTAAAACCGACGAAATGGGATGGAAAATGGCTCATTTTAATGTACACAATACCTGAAGAGGATCGTCATATCCGCGATGAACTTCGTCGCGAATTACATTGGAGTGGATTTGGTTCTTTTTCAAATGGTTGTTGGATTTCTCCGAACAATCTTGTAAATGAAGTTAAAATCTTAATACAAAAATATGGCATTGAAGATTATGTAGAGGTATTTGTGGCGGATTATTTTGGACCTAAAAATGATCAACAACTCGTACAAAAAAGCTGGGATTTAGAAAGCATTGAAAAGCGCTACGAGGAGTTTATTAATGAATACAGTAAGAAATTCATCATTCACCAAAGTATAATAGCTCAAGGTGAAATGACAGACGCGGAATGCTTTGTTGAACGATCTAAACTTGTCCATGAATACCGTAAATTCCTGTTTATCGATCCTGGTCTTCCGAGTGAATTGCTCCCCCAGATGTGGAGTGGTAATCATGCTGCTCTTCTATTTAAACAGTACTACAAAATTCTTGCAGAACCAGCGAGTCGTTTTTTTGAGCAAATTTTTGAAAAAGATAATGATTTACAAAAGAAAGATTCATTTTATGATGCCGGGCACCACCCATATATGACAGATCTTAAAAACGAATAATACAAAAGAAGGCTTCTCACATTACATGAGAGGCCTTTCTTCTACTTTACTTATATTCATTGTAAACTTCCATTAAACATTTACGCATGTCTTCCATCATATTTTGTATTAGCTCTTCGACAGTAGGCAAATGTTCAATTAATCCTGCTATTTGTCCACTATTCATAAATCCTTCTACACCGTTACCTTCTATCGCCCCTTTAATGTGGTAAAGTTCACTCGTTCTATCGATATATTCTTCTAGTGTTAGTCCTTCATTCTCTTGTGCTAATATTTTTTCTGCATATTTGTCTCGTAATACCCTACGTACCTGCTGAACCGAGCGACCTAAAATCACTGTTTCAGTATCAGTTGCTCTGATGAGTCTTTCCTTATAATTAGCATGAACCGGCATTTCTTTCGTTGCAATAAATCGAGTGCCCATTTGAACTCCGGATGCGCCAAGTAAGAGTGCTGCTGCTAAGCCTCGACCATCACCAATTCCTCCCGCTGCAACAACAGGAATCGACACAACTTTTGTAACTTGTGGAATTAGGGTCATTGTTGTTAACTCTAAGTTTGAGTTGATACCCGCTGCCTCGAAACCTTCCGCTACAAGTACATCCGCTCCTGCTTCCTCCGCTTTTTGCGCATGCTTTACTGCTGCAACGACGACTATTACCTTTATTCCAGCTTCGTGTAATTTGTTTATAAATGGAGCCGGATTCCCTGCCGAAAGTGATACAACAGGGACTTTGTGCTGAACTGCTAAATCTACCAAATCCTTTGAATATGGGTTTACGTTAATCGGGATATTCAATGCAAACGGTTTTTTTGTCTTACTTTTAGTCCCAGTAATCAGCTTTTCTACCTCAGCAACTGACATCACTCCGCTACCAATAGTACCTAAACCGCCAGCATTACTAACTGCTGATGTAATAATGGCATTGCTAATATTACCCATACCACCTTGGATAATGGGATATTGAATATTTAACAATCTACATAATTGCTTCATAGAATGCACCTCCCAATAAAAAGTGATAAAATATACTTTGATAAGTTAAAATATTTTGATAAAAGGGGTTGTTGAAATGCTTGTGCCGTATTTAGATAAAAAGCCATCTATTGATGATTCTGTCTTTGTTGCACCTGGCGCCTATATTATAGGTGACGTAACAATTGGGGCCCATTCTTCAGTTTGGTTTAATGCAGTACTTCGTGGCGATGAAGATCGTATCCAAATTGGTGAAAGATGTAGCATACAAGATAATTCAACAATCCATCATTTTGAAGGGGCACCAGTAATAATCGATGACGAAGTAACAGTAGGTCACCAAGTTGTTTTACACGGTTGTAAAATTGGAAAACGTTCAATTATTGGTATGGGTTCAGTAGTTTTAGATCACGTCGAAATTGGTGAAGAATGTATCATTGGCGCAAATACTCTGATAACCCAAGGAACAAAAATACCATCCCGTTCCTTAGTTGTTGGCTCCCCAGGTAAAGTCGTACGGCAACTTACGGAAAAGGATCTAGAACTCATTCAACTTTCTATTGATACATATGTTCAAAAAGGGAGGCAATTCAAAGAAATATTCACTAAATAATATGTACCTTTCACAATGATGCGTTTTAAGAAGAGATAGAATTAGAAACAAAAGCTGTTTCCAATTCTATCTTTTTTATTCACCTTTAAAAACAGGTTCTCTTTTCTCACTAAATGCCTGTAGTGCCTCTAGTCGATCTTTCGTCGGAATTACTACATTATAAGCTTCTGTTTCAATTTCTAGCCCAGTAGCAAGGTCCGTATCCATCCCTCTTGTAATCGCAACTTTTGCTTGTCGCACAGCTATCGGACCATTTTTCATCATTGCTTGTGCCAATTCCTCACTGGCAGTCATCACCTTATCAACCGGAACTACTTTTAGAACAATTCCCTCAGCCAACGCCTCATGTGCAGTTAGTTTTTTTGCAGTGAAAATCATCTCTTTTGCTTTCATTTCGCCAATTAAGCGAGGAAGACGTTGTGTTCCACCAGCTCCTGGGATGATTGCCCAACTCGTCTCGGTTAGACCGAGTTTAGCGTGTTCAGCCGTAATGGCAAAATCACAGGCTAATAACCACTCAAAACCACCACCCAGTGCATGACCATTTACAGCAGCAATCGTAGGTTGTGGTAACTGTGCTATACTATTAAACACTTCACGAATAGCTTTTACATTGCGTTTTACTTGTTCATCGTTTAATGTTTTACGTTCTTTTAAATCAGCACCTGCACTAAAGGCCTTTGTACCAGCACCAGTAAAAATCACAACCCGAATGTCATCTCTGTTTGAAATTTCATCAACTCTTTTTTGTAAAGTTGATAATGTTTCATAGTTAAAACAGTTCAACACTTCCGGCCGATTAATCGTTACGTAGGCAATGTGATTTTTTACTTCAAATAGCACAACTGACATCGAATTCCCCCTACAGTCTAGCTCGACTTCTTAACTCTCTCAATCATTTACCTTTTCAATGATTGTTGCAATGCCTTGACCAACACCGATACACATCGTTGCTAAACCATATCGGACATCTTGTTTTTGCATCTCATATATTAATGTTGTTAAAATACGTGCGCCACTTGCACCAAGTGGATGCCCGAATGCAATAGCTCCACCGTTAACATTTACTTTTTCACTATCTAATTCTAGTTGTCTAATACACTCAATTGATTGAGAAGCAAATGCTTCGTTAATTTCGATTAAACCGATGTCGTTTGTTGTTAGTCCCGTTCTGTCTAATGCTTTTCTTGTCGCGTAAATTGGTCCAAGTCCCATTACAGCAGGTTCTAACCCTGCAATGGCACCAGTTACGTACTTCGCTAGCGGCTTTAATCCTAGCTCTTGTGCTTTTTCAGAACTCATTAGTAAAAGAGCAGATGCACCATCGTTTACGCCTGATGCGTTTCCAGCTGTTACTGTTCCACCATCGAAAATAGGACGCAGTTTTGCCAGCTTTTCAAGAGTTGTTTCAGGGCGTGGGTGTTCGTCTTTATTTACAATGATTGTATTGCCCAATTTATCTTTTATTTCCACAGGAACGATTTCTTCTTTGAATCGATTTTGTTCGATTGCCTTACTAGCACGTTGCTGACTTTCATACGCGAAGGCATCTTGTTCCTCGCGACTAATTTGATATCGTTTTGCTACATTTTCAGCGGTTTGTGGCATTGTGTCTGATCCGTACATTTCGTGTAATTTTGGATTTGTAAAACGCCATCCTATTGTTGTGTCATATAACTTTTGGTCTCCTCGTGGGAAATCACTTTCTGATTTACCCATAACAAATGGTGCACGTGTCATACTCTCTGTTCCACCTGCTATAAAAATATCACCTTCCCCAGCCATGATTGCACGGGCCGCATAATGCACCGCATCCATTCCTGACCCACAAAGACGGTTGATTGTCGTACCGCCTACTTCAATTGGCAACCCCGCAAGTAATGCTGACATACGTGCGACATCTCGATTGTCCTCCCCAGCTTGATTGGCATTACCAAGTACAACATCTTCAATCTGCTCTGCAGGTAATTTAGGGTTTCGTTTAATTAATGCGTTTATCACAATCGCCCCTAAATCATCTGGTCGTACAGATTTCAGAGCACCTTTGTATCGGCCAATTGGTGTTCTAACTGCATCTACAATAACCACTTCTCTCATTACTTCACCAACTCTTTATCAGTAGTATAGTCATATACGCCACGCCCACTTTTACGACCTAAACGACCCGCTTTCACATATTGTTCTAATAGTGGAGCCGGTCTATATTTTTCACCTAATTTGTCGTGTAAGTAACGTAAATTATTTAATCGGACATCTAATCCTACTAAGTCTACAAGCTCAAAGGGACCCATCGGATAATTTAAACCTAGTTTAATCGCTTTATCGATTTCTTCAGGTGTACCGAGTCCTTCTTGTAACATGTAAAACGCTTCATTGCCAACTAATGCGCTAATGCGACTTGTTACAAACCCTGGGAACTCATTAATAACGACCGTCTCTTTTCCCATTTGCTCCGCCACTTCCCGGATTCTATTTGCAGTTTCGTCACTCGTTTCTAACCCGCGCACAATTTCAATTAACTTCATTCGATGTACTGGGTTGAAGAAATGCATAGCAATCGTACGATCTGGTCTTTTGGCATAGGATGCTATCTCAGTAGGACTCATAGTGGATGTATTCGTTGCAAAGTAGCAAGATGGGGATGCATATCTTTCCATTTGCTCAAAAACGGATTTTTTAATATCTGCTTTTTCTGGAACTGCTTCTATAATTAAATCTGCGTTTCTTATTCCGTGTTCAAAATCGGTTGTATATGCTAAATTAGCTAGTCCTTGTGATAGTTGTTCGTCTGAGAGCTTTCCATATTCACGCGCTTTCTCGAAAATATGGTTAATCTCCTTTTCTGCACTTTGTAAAGCTTCTGATTTTACATCAGTTAAAGTCGTTATAAATCCTCCAATTGCCGAAACATAGGCAATCCCACGTCCCATAACACCAGAACCAATAATTGTTACACGTTTTATCATCATTGTCATCCTCCTAATAGAAAAACAGAATAGGAGAAACATCCCCTATTCTTTTTTAATAGGTTTATAAGCCAAGTGGGTTTAATGGAATATTCCCGTAATATGAGATAATACTCTTTGTTTCTGTGTAAAGATCTAACGTTTCAATACAAAGTTCACGGCCAAAGCCAGATTGCTTATACCCACCAAATGGCGTACCTGGCATTGCAGAGAATGGACAATTTACCATAACAATTCCTGCTTGGATTGCATTTGCTACACGTGTTGCGCGTGCTCCATCTTTTGACCAAACTGCAGAGCCTAATCCAAAGTCTGTATCATTTGCTAAATGAATTGCTTCTTTTTCATCCTTAAATTTACTTACAACGACTACTGGTCCAAAAATTTCCTCACGTACAACTTTCATACCTTGATGAACATCCGTAATAATTGTAGGTTCGTACCAAAAGCCATTTTCATATCCAGATACATTTGCTACTTTCCCTCCAAGTAGGATGGTTGCACCCTCTTCAATTGCGGATTGTACATATCCATCAATCACCTCTAATTGTGCCTGGTCAATAATAGCACCCATATGCGTTTCTTTATTAAAAGGATCTCCAAGCTTAATTTGTTTTGCCTTTGCAACGAATTTTTCCATGAATTCATCGTAAATACTTTCTTGAATATATAAACGTGAACGGGCTTCGCAAGATTGACCTGAGTTATAGAAGATTCCATATAAAGAACCGTCTACAGCAGCATCAATATCTGCATCTTCAAATACTAAATTCGGAGATTTACCGCCAAGCTCTAATGTTACGCGTTTTAACGTGTCAGACGCTTTTTTCATAATATCTTTACCAATTGGAGTCGAACCAGTGAATGCAACTTTATCTACTTTTTCATGTTCCACTAAGTAGTTTCCTATTTCGGATCCGGAACCAGGAACAATGTTTACTACGCCTGCAGGAACGCCTGCCTCAAGACAAATTTCGCCCAGTATGATTGCAGTTAAAGGAGTTAAAGAGGCCGGTTTTACAACAACTGAACAACCAGCCGCAATTGCAGGAGCCACTTTCCAAGCAGCCATCATTAGTGGATAATTCCAAGGAATGATTTGTGCACATACACCTACAGGCTCTTTTTCTGTATAGTTATGGAATTGGCCAGGGATATTATTGACTACCCCACGGTGACCAACAATCGCAGAAGCGTAAAATTCAAAATCCTCAATTGCTTGGTGTACTTGTCCTTGTGCTGTACTTAATGATTTTCCCGTATCTAAAATTTCTAGCTCTACAAGTTCATTAAAGCGAGAACGCATAATCGAAGCAATTTTATTTAAAACTTGCGAGCGACGTGATACAGGATACTTTCTCCACTTACCATAATCAAATGCTTCACGTGCTGCTTGTACTGCTCGCTCTGCATCCTCTTTACTTGCCTTCGCTACTTTAGCAATTAGTTCACCTGTTGCTGGGTTATAAGTTTCAATTACTTCACCATTACTGCTTTCTGATTTTTCTCCATTAATGATAAGATGATAATACTCACGTTTTAATGTGTTTTTTTCTTCTACAGTAGACATGCAATCTCTCCTTATTCACCTACAAAAATAGGCTTTCTTTTTTCTACGAAAGCTTGAACACCTTCTTTGTGGTCTTTCGTCAGACCTGCAATACGTTGCCCTTCTGCTTCATATACTAAGAAATCATTAAACGATAATTCACCCGCTGCTCTTAACGAACGTTTCATTAATGTAATAGCCTTGGTCGGTAGGTTCGCAATCGTTTCAGCAAACAAATTTACATCCTCATGGAACGACTCATCTGCTACCACTTTTGTAGCAAGACCTAATGACAGAGCTTGTTCCGGTAAAATACGTTCCCCTAAAACTGATATTTCGAGTGCTTTGGCATCTCCTACAAGACGCTTTAGGAAGTATAGATTGCCAGAATCAGGTATAAGGCCAACATGCACGAATGCATTTAAGAAAAAGGATTTCTGAGCCATAATTCTAAAATCACAAGCAAGTGCTAAACTAAAACCCGCTCCAGCAGCTGCACCATGTATTGCAGCAATAATTGGCTTTTCACAATTGTAAATTTGCTTAACCATTGGTCCGTATAAAGTTGTTAGCACTTGCCCGTGATCCATTGATTCATCTACTGTAGACAAATCTTGCCCAGAGCAAAAACCTCTCCCCGCTCCCTTTATAACGATACATCGTACACTAGGATCTTTTTCTGCTTGTTTCATTGCATTTGTAATATCGCGATTCATTGTAGCTGTAAATGCATTTAGTGAATCTGGACGATTTAATAAAATTGTACAAATACTATTTGTAACCGAATATTCAATCGCTTCAAACATATTATCGCCCCTTAAATTGCGGTTTACGTTTTTCTATAAAGGCTTTCATACCTTCTTTTTGATCTTCCGAAGAAAACAGTACGTAAAAATTTTTACGTTCATACTGCATACCTTCGTAAAGAGAATAATCAACTGCTTTATTTACGGACTCTTTAATCAGGCGTATAGCGAGTGGCGCTTGATTACTAATTACGTTTGCAACCTTAAATGTCTCTTCTAGCAAAACCTCTCGCTGAACAATTTTGTTAATTACACCATATTGAAGCGCTTCTCTAGCTTTAATGCGGTTTGCTGTCCAAATCCATTCAAGTGCTTTTGTCCGTCCAACAAGCTTTGTTAATCGTTGTGTTCCTCCCGCACCAGGCATTACGCCAAGATTAACCTCGGGGAAACAGAATTCTGTTCCTTCTGCTGCAATTAACAGGTCACAGCTTAAGGCCAATTCAAATCCACCGCCAAACACAAAACCTTGAACAGCTCCGATAATCGGTTTTTTGATTACGGTTATTCGGTCCCAGTCAGCGAATTGATTTAATAATTCAAGTCTAATCGTGTCGTCCTCTGCCATTTCATCTATGTCGGCTCCAGCAGAGAAGGCACTACCGCGACCTGCAAGCACGATAACTCGTACATCTTCATCACGATCAAAATTCTCAAATGCTTCAACAATTTCTCGTACCATTTTTCGATTTAATGCATTATATTGCTTTGGCCGATTTAGTTCTATGATCCCAATTGCTGACTGTTTGGATGTTTCGATATATTCGAACTCCATTAAGCATCTTCACCAATCATTAATGTGACTAGATGGCCCGCAAAACTCATTAAGTCTTTACCTGATGCCTTTCCTTCTTCAGAGCGCATACCATTTTTTAGATCGTCCATGTTATCGTAAATCATTTCACACATTAAATAGAAAGGTGATTCTTTTCCCATTGGTGTTCCAGAAAATTTAGTAACGCGCATATCACGTAAACCGGGGATTTTTTTCGTAATGGGTACATGTACCTCATAATAATGTTGATCAAATGCTGCCGGATCTTCAGGTTGTTTATAAAGCGCAATTAATTTTGCCATTAAAAACTCTCCTTTTCACATTAATGTTGATATGGGCTTCATAGCTTCAAATGGATTTTTGCAACTTTTGCAATACAAAATGCTTCGACAAGCAGTAGGTCCGAAAATGTTATCCATTGTTACATACTCTGAACCACAATAGGGGCAGTTGACATGCCATGAGCCATCTTCCTCTAAAAATTTGGGTGGCGGTGCAATCCCAAATAACATTAACCCTTCTCTTCCCTTTTCTGTAATTCTGTCAGAAGTCCACGGAGGGTTATATATAAATTGGACTTCCACAGATTTGACGTTTTGAACTATTTTGACAGCGCGTTCAATATTTTCTTTTATAATATTTAGTGCTGGACATCCTGAAAATGTCGGAAGCATTTTAATAACAACATGCTGACCTTCTATCTCTACAAGCTCTACCATTCCAAGATCAACAACACTGACCGTATCGATTTCAGGATCCTTAACTGTTTCTAGCACTTTATAAATCTCGTCTTTTGAAACTATAGCTGTCATAACTTCCCTCCTACTCTACCAAGATGCTTTTAAATCAGATGCATACACTTCTGACATCGTATCAATTGCTTGTTGCAATTCATTTGTATGTTCATTATTTCTCCCATTACGTTCTGCTTTACTGATTGTTGGTAATGCAATATTAATAGTTTCAAATACTGGTTTAACATATTCCGCCCATCTTTTTAATAGAACTTCCTCTGGTTCAATTAATTTAGCATTTGTAATTTCTAACGTTTGCCTACCATACGAGAACAGATCCCCACAATCTTCCATCACCTTTTCTAACGCTACAGTCATACGTTTCCTTGCATCTTCTGTTGCATTAAATAATTGAACAAACCACGTCTTCCAATGTAATAGGTGATAATATAATTCCATACTAATTTTTACTGCGACTTCTCTTAGTGATTGCTCGGAGCTAGATTTCAAAGAGTCTATTTTGATTTTTTTAGCCGTTGTATATACATAATTGCGTGCTACTGTATATGCCCAATCATATCGTGGGGTATCCATGTAATAACCCTCGCCATTTGGGCGTTCAACTAAAATACTATTTTTTCGTTCAGTTGCAGAACGCATATGAGCCAATGAATCTGCTGCACCTAAACCTAACCCTTCAAGTAAACTGTAGTACATTGTTGCATGACCCATCGTATCTTGTGTGATTGATGAAAACGCTACATCCTCTTCAATATGCGGAGCCAACCCTAACCACTCAGAACCACGATAAGAAAATAAGAAATCATCATCTGCTAATTGGAATAATAGCTCCACTAAAGGATTTTCAGGTTTTACTGTCATTTCTTATGTCCCCCAGCCCATGATAAAATCTCTTTTTCATCTAACATATTTTGTTCGTATTGGCGCCATTTCTTCTTTAAATAACCATAGCCTTTTGCTGTACGATAGTCTTTGTTATCTAAACGAGATAGACTTTGACGCTCTTCTTGATTTAAAGAGCGAATATGGTCACGTTTTACAACCCAGATATCGGCAACAGGCTCTCGACGCATAAAATTTTCTTGTGCCATCATCATAGCGATTTCCTCATTCGGAGCTAATAAACTGAATTGGTGTTGGAATGTAGATGTCTTTGTACGACGACTAAACACTTCAAATTCTTGATAAAATGAATTATTTCCCATTAATAGACCCCCTATCCTACTTGTGCACTTAATGCTTCTCTTACCCAGGCAGTGTTGTCGTAAGAAGTACGGCGCAAGTTTAAACGTTCTTGTGATTTAGGCCCTTCATTACGTTGGATTTTTTTGAAGTTATCCCAGTCAGGTTGTTGATATACCCATATCTTCTTTTCCTCATCATAATGCAAGGTTGGATCTGGTACTTTAAGACCGATTGATTGAATACGAGGAATATACTTTGTTAGAAACGATTGGCGTAATTCCTCATTTGTATTAATTCTGATTTTGTATTTAATTGTTACATCTTGTTTACTTGAGCCAGTTGTATCCTTTGATGGTGGTCCAAAGAAGAACAGTAAGGCTTCCCACCAACGATTTAATGCTTCCTGCACCATTTCTCGTTGTTGTTGTGTACCTTCTGCTAAGGCTAAAATAATTGCCTCTCCGTGTTGCGCATGGAATACTTCTTCTGCACAAATTCGTTGTAGTGCACGTGCATAAGGAGCGTATGATGCATTCAACATATTTGTTTGCGTTATAATAGCTGCTCCATCTACTAACCAACCAATTAAGCCCGCGTCTGCCCACGACTTTGTTGGCATGTGGAATACATTATGAAATTTTAATTTTCCACTGAATAAGTCTTGCATGATGTCATCACGGTTTTTCCCTAGAGGCTTAATTAGGTCCTCTACAACACGTAATAATAGCTGGCCGTGACCCATTTCATCTTGTACCTTCGCCATAATCCCTAACTTACGATATAAAGTCGGGGCTTTTGGTACCCATTCCTTTTCGGGTAAAGCACCCATAATTTCACTGATTCCGTGCATTGAAATTAACTTGATTAAAGTGAACCGGTACTCTTCCGGCATCCAGTCATCTGCTTCAATTTTGTCACCCGCTGCAATTCGAGCTTCAAACTGAGCAAGTAAGTCATTTTCTAACAAATCAGATGTCATCATTAACCCTCCTATATAACACATTTTTAAACAAACGCTTTAATTCGGTTATATTAAACACCAAAAAAAATGACCGATTTAAATCTCTTGTAACTTAATAGGTTTAGCATTAACTTTAATTGAATCTGTTGGGCAACCGTCAAGCGCATCTTCTAAATCATCATAAAGTTCTTCTGGAACTTCTAAAATCCCTTGGTTATCATCCAATAATACGTAAGCAAAACCTTCTTCATTATAATCAAAGATATCTGGAGCTGCGGCACCACATGCCCCACATGCAATACATGTCTCTTGGTTGACTCTAACGAATTTGGCCATTTGTTCTTCCTCCTAATATATGAATCAATTACACTAATTGCTTCTTGTTTTCCATAATACTCGTACTGTGTAATGGCTGTACTTTAGAAGAAGGATCAATATAAACTTTTGCATTACTAATAGCTGCAGGTGCTTCACCAAAACCACTTGCAATTAATTTTATTTTCCCTTCATAAGTACAAATATCACCTGCTGCAAAAATTCCTTCGATATTCGTTTCCATTCGGGAATTAACAACGATTGAGTTTTTCTGTATCTGTATGCCCCAATCCTTTATTGGTCCTAATGTAGATACAAAACCAAAATTGACGATTACTTCATCTACATCTTTTATCAGGGATTGTGTTTCGTCTTTCGCATGCTTCAGTGCTATTTGCTCGATTCTGTCAGTCCCAATTAATTTATTTGGAATATAAGGCGTCAACACTTCGATTGACGAAGAGAGTAATTTCTCAACACTATGCTCATGAGCTCGAAATTTATCGCGACGGTGTACTAGCGTTACTTTACTAGCTACTGATTCAAGCATTAAGGCCCAATCTACAGCGGAATCTCCTCCTCCAAATACCATGACCTTTTTCCCTCGAAACCTTTCAAGGTCATGAACGAAATAATGTAGATTGGCATTTTTGAATTCATCTTCACGTTCAATACCTAGTGGTCGTGGATTAAAAGCACCATTACCAGCTGTAATAAGGATTGTTTTAGAATAATGAGTATTCATATTTGTTTTAATAGTAAAGATACCCTCATTATTTTTTTCAACCGATTGAACACTCTCACTTAAACAAACCTCAACAGGGAATGTTTTCATTTGTTTTTCTAAGTTATCAATTAACTTTTGTGCTTTAATTTCAGGAAAACCAGCGATATCGTATATATATTTTTCGGGATATAGGGCGGACAACTGTCCACCCAATTGAGGTAAGCTTTCGATAATCTTTACGCTCATTCCGCGCATTCCACCATAAAAAGCTGAAAACATACCGACTGGTCCTCCACCAATAATCGTTACATCTACTATTGGTAGATTCGTCATCTAACTGCCTCCTCAATAAGTTCCTTTCGGTGATCTACTACACGAACAGCTTTACTCTCAAATCTAGGAACACTTAAAGGTGATTGAATAGTTACATCTACCGAGACTAAACATGCATTTTTCAAATCATGTTGTACTTGTTTTTTCAACCTATTGACTAGTTCGTGATCTATGTTACTTTCAATTTTCTGATAGAAAGCTGTTGTTACTTCCACCCTCACTTCAAGCACATCCATATTCCCTTTTTTCCAAAGGTGAATTTGGTAATGTGGCGCAAATTCATTCACTTTTAACAATTCACGCTCAATTTCTGATGGGAATACATTTACACCACGAATGATCATCATATCATCAGTTCGCCCTTTTACACGTGCCATTCTTGCTGTCGTACGTCCACAAGAACATTTTTCTCTTGTAATCGATGTAATATCACCTGTCCGGTATCTAATTAATGGTAATGCTTCTTTTGTTAAGCATGTAATAACCAACTCGCCATCCTCACCATCTGAAACTGGCTCTAACGTATCAGGGTTGATGACTTCAAACAGGAAATGATCCTCCGCAAGATGTAGCCCTTTTTGTGCAACATAACATTCAATCCCAACGCCAGGTCCCATTACTTCGCTTAAGCCGTATATATCCATTGCTTTAATGCCTAATTTTTGTTCAATGCTTTTCCTCATCTCTTCTGACCATGGCTCCGCACCGAAAATCCCATATTCTAATCCATTTTCTTCAGGGGCGATTCCCAATTCCTCTAACTTTTCCGCAATGTTTAAAATATATGAAGGAGTACCTCCGATACCACGAGGTTTAAAATCATTAATGAGTGTTACTTGGCGCTCAGTGTTTCCACCTGAAATCGGCACAACAGCAGCTCCTAACCGTTCAACGCCATGATGGAATCCTAGTCCCCCTGTAAACAATCCATATCCGTAAGCATTATGGAAAATATCTTCAGTTGAACCTCCGGCAATAACAATGGCACGAGCGATAAGATCCGACCAATTCTCTATATCTTTACTTGTGTAACCTACAACTGTTGGTTTTCCACTTGTACCGGAGGAACCGTGTATTCGAACAACATCTTTCATTGGAACAGCAAATAATCCAAATGGGTATTGATTACGCAAGTCTTTTTTTACGGTAAACGGTAATTTCCTTACATCTTCAATTGTCTTAATATCTGATGGTACAATTTTAAGCTCATCAAACTTATCTTTGTAAAACTGCACATTCTTGTAAACCCTTTCAACAACATCTTTAAGACGAGAAACTTGAAGCTCTTGCATTTTTTCCCTAGACAATGTTTCGACTTCAGGTGAATACATTTTAGCCCCCCCTTATTGATAAAAAGTAAAGCACTTCTCCCTACTTATAACACTTTTGGTACGTTCCGTTATAATATTGTTCTGTTAATACAGATTAAAATATCCCCCAAGAATTGTCAATAAATTTTCAGCATTTTCTCGAAAATTACAAAAAATACTTCGAATCTGTAACTTTATACTATTTCGTATTTTTTGCAGCTGATATAATATTATATGCTATACACCTTTACAATAAAAATACTTTTAAAGTATATTTACGATATATTTTAAGTATAAAACCTTATACTTCTAGCTTCTTAATGATTACTTTATTTATATTTATTATTTCGTTGCAAGAGGCATTTAACAATGCTACATTAATAATATATTACAAATTTAATACAGGCGTTATTTTTTGTTTATATTATATGCAAAGGAGGAATTTTATGATAAATGATTTGAGTACTCATAAAGAGGCAATCTTTCAAACACTTCAGGCAGAGCCTTATGCAAATTTCTTAGGTATTAAATTACTTTCAGCTGAAGATGGTCGTGCTATTGCAGAATTAATGCCAACGGAAAACATGGTAAATTCTCACGGAACAGTCCACGGAGGTGTTATTTTTTCTATTGCTGATTTTGTTTTTGCTGCCGCAAGTAATTCATATGGGCAAATTGCTGTTGGAGTAAATAACAATATCAACTACCTTATAGCGGCTATTCCTAACAAACTTTTACGTGCAGAAGCAACAGAAGTTAGGCGGACAAGAAAACTTGCGTGGTATTCTATTAAAGTATTTAGCGGTGAAGAATTAGTCGCCACTATGGAAGCCATGGTTTATATTAAGAGTGAGTATTTTATTAAAGACATAGAGATTTAATAAACTTGAATACGATGGGTATAGTAATTTCAACATGAAACCGCGAGATTTAGTTTGATAGTTAGTCATTATTATATTAGAGCATTTCCTTTGATTATTTATATTTTATAAACTAGAAAAGACCTGAATTCTCCCTCCAATACTCGAACTCAGGTCTATTTTTTACGTTAAATTGCCGTTTTCGTTTTACCAAAGTATGCCTCTTGAACTTTTGGATCATTTAAAAGTTCTGATGAGGTACCAGATATTACAATCTGACCATGTGCAAGGACACAACCGCGATCCGCTACTTTTAAAGCCGCTTTTACATTTTGTTCTACTACAATAATCGTTACCCCACGTTCATCACAAAGCCTTCTTAATAGTTGCATTATGTCTTTAACAATTAAAGGTGCAAGCCCTAATGAAGGTTCATCAAGCATCAATACATTCGGATTTGCCATTAGACCACGCCCGATTGCTAGCATTTGTTGTTCTCCTCCTGACAGTAATCCGCCAGGACGGTTTAACATCGATTGTAATCGAGGGAATAACTCTAATACTTCTTCATATTCCTGGTGGACCTTTTTATGATCCCTGCGATAGCGATGATAAGCACCGAGCATAAGGTTATCTTTTACGGATAATGAGGAAAATATTTGGCGACGTTCTGGTACTAAACATATACCTTGAGACACCATCTTTTGCACTCCCAGTTTTGTTACTTCTTTATCCTTATATTCGATTGTTCCTTCGCTCGCTTTATATACACCTGCTAATGTTCCAAGTAGTGTACTTTTACCAGCACCATTCGACCCAACAATGGCCAATAGCTCTCCTTCTGAAAGTTCAAAATCAATGCCCTTTAAAACATGTAAATAACCATGATGGGTGTGTAAATTGCTAACTTTAAGCATATATCTCAACACCTTCTTCCTCTGCATCCCCTAAGTAGGCAGCAACTACTTGTGGATTTTTGTATATTTCATCTGGTGTTCCTTCCCCTATTTTCACCCCATTATCAATAACAACAATGCGATCCGATATGGACATAACCGTTTCCATATCGTGTTCAACAAATAAAAAAGTCATACCGTGATTTCTCATGTTTAAAATGACTTCAACTAGCTGTCTAGATTCTTCCGAGTTAAGACCCGCCATTGGCTCATCGAGTAGGATTAGTTTAGGATTGGATATTGCTGCACGAGCAATTTCAAGTAA
This sequence comes from Lysinibacillus timonensis, assembly GCF_900291985.1. Classification (NCBI taxonomy): domain Bacteria; kingdom Bacillati; phylum Bacillota; class Bacilli; order Caryophanales; family Bacillaceae; genus Lysinibacillus; species Lysinibacillus timonensis. The sequence continues at coordinate 1,976,294 of NZ_LT985980.1, forward strand.
ACGCTGGCTACCATATGGTAAACGATCTGCCATCTCGTAAGCTAAGTCACTTATTCCTACAGCTTGTAATGCTTCCAGTGCAAGTTCCATGGTCCTAATTTCTTCTTTTTTCACATTTGGTAATCTTAATCCTGCTGTTAAAATATTCGTTTTCATCGTTAAATGGGCACCTGTCATGACATTTTCAATCACCGTCATATTATCGAAAACTTCAAGGTTTTGAAAAGTACGTGTCATACCCATTTTGGCAATTTGATATGGTTTTTTCCGATTAATGAGCTTATCTTGGAAATAGATATTACCTGATGAACTTGGTAGTACACCTGTAATCATATTAAACAGGGTTGACTTTCCCGCACCATTAGGGCCAATAACTGCAAAAATTTCTCCTTCTGTAACGGAAAACGAAACACGATTGACTGCAACAACCCCACCAAAAGACTTCGTTAAATTCTCTACTTTCAGGATTTGATTTTTACTACTCATTTATTGTCACCTCCGGATACATTTGCTGAGACAGATTGAAGTGTACCACTAGTAGTTCTTTTTCTCTTAAACTTGGAAACTATTTTTTCGAATTGCGGTACTAAACCATTCGGCATATAGATTAATGTTATGACGAGTAAAATACCGAAGAATACGATTTCAAACTCGCCCCCAACGTTCGGTAAAAGTATAGGGATATAATGCTTTAAAAGCTCATCTAATAAAACATACGTTGCAGCACCTACAACAGATCCCCAAATATTCCCCTTGCCGCCCATTATGACCATAATTAAAAAGAAAATAGACGTATTAGCTACAAATAAGTCCGGATTAATAAACGAAACATAATGAGCTAGCAGTGACCCAGACACGGAAGCAAAAATAGCACTTAATACAAAGATTTGTAGCTTATAACTCATTAAATTAATACCTACAGCATCCGCTGCAACTTCACTTCCTTCAATAGATCTTAAGCCACGTCCAATACGAGAATGGATAATATTGCGTGTAAATAATATTGCAAGTAATACAAACACCCATATCAAATAAAAATAGCTTACATCAGTAATAAATTCATAGCCAAATAAACGAATAGGAGGAATTCCAAAGAATCCATTTGAACCTCCTGTAATTGTATCTAGCTCCTTAAATAAGGTATAAACGATAATACCGAATCCAAGAGTCGCTAGCGCTAAATAGTACCCTTTTAATTTGAATGTTGGAATCCCGACAATCAATGCCACAATCGCAGATATCAAAGCTCCAACAAGTATCGCTAGCCATGGATTTAAACCATAAGTGCCTGTTAATACTGCTGATGTATAAGCTCCAATACCGTAAAACGCTGCATGTCCTAAGGAAATTTGCCCTGCATAACCCGTTAAGGTTGTGAGCCCAATACAAACAAGTGCATAAAATCCGATCATGGTTAAAATTGAGAATATATAATTAGAAGAAGTGACTAATGGTAAACTGAACAACAAAGCAAAAATAATGCCAGGACCCAAAAGACTATTATTATATATCCTTTTTAAACTCTTACCCTTCATCAGTGAATCCCCCTATACACGTTTTCCTGATGCTTTTGCAAATAACCCCTCTGGCTTAATAAATAAAATAAGCAACAAGAAAGAGAACACGACAACATCTTTTAATCCGGAAGACCATAATCCTTCAGTAAAAGCCTCAATAATTCCAATTAAGAATGCCCCTGCAATAGCAGCTGGTGCATTTGTTAACCCACCAATTACAGCAGCTACGAATGCCTTAATTCCTAACATCATTCCCATATCATAAGTAGCACCTGAAATTGGCGCTATGACTGTACCAGCTAATGCACCGATACCCGCGCTCACAATAACTGCTAGTAGTGACATTTTCTCGGGGTTTATGCCCATTAAACGAGCAGCAAAAGGATTTACTACACAAGCTGTAAGTGATTTGCCTACAAACGTGTTATTAAAGAAGTACATCATTAAAATTAATATGATTATTGTGATACCGACTGCCCAAATATTTTGAGGTAATAATACGGCATCTAAGAAAGTGATTGGCGTATTATCAGTAAATGGCGGTAACGTATGAACTTGCGTACCCCAAATTAATATGGCTAAACCACGCAACGCAATCGAAACACCAATTGTAATAATAATAAGTGTCGTAACCGATGATTTTCGTGCTGTGTGGATTGCTGTTCTTTCAAAAATCCCACCAATTGCCGCAACAATGATAATACTGAGTATAATTGCTATAAATAACGGTACATTCATGTTGATTAGAGAAATACTAATGAGTGCCCCCAACATAGCGAACTCACCCTGTGCAAAGTTTAAAATTCCTGTAACGTTATAAATGACAACAAAACCAACAGCAATTAAGGCGTAAATGGCTCCGAGCGTTAAACCTGAAAACAGTAGTTGAAGCATTTGAGATAGAACTTCCATAATTGGATCCCCCCTTATAAATTTGAAAAATAATGAGCATTGAATAAATCACAATGCCCATTATCGCTTACTTTTCCATATTAATTTTCAAGAACCCATTTTCCATTCACAATTCGAACCATTTCAAAACTATCAGGAGCTAGACCCATATGATCTTCCGGTGTAATATTAAATACACCTGTTACACCTACATACTCTCCTAACTCATTTTCGATATAATCCCGAATAGCCGCTCTGTCTGTACCTTTTGCTTCAATTGCCTTTACGGCAATATTGAATCCATCAGCTGCATACGTACCAAATGTACTTGCAGGTTTATTGTATTTATCTGTATATTGTTGACTGTAGTTTACTAACAATTCTTTCTGTGGATTCGAATTATCCAAGCTGTCAGCAACAAGTAATTTACCAGAAGGTAAAACAACATCATTAGCTGCATCACCGGCAACATCAATAAATTGCTCTGTTGCAATTCCATGGCTTGCCAAAATAGGCATTTCTAATGCTAGTTCACGGATATTTTTTATTACAACTGCAGAGTCTTGAACCGTCCCCCATACAATAATCGCCTCAGGGTTTTCCATTTTCACACGTGTTAAAAGTGGTTTTGCATCTTTTACAGTTGCTTCGAATTCATCTTCTACTACTGCTTCAATTCCATACTCTGGTGCATATTTCTTAAATTCATCATGTCCACCTGTACCATATGAATTCGCAGAATTTAACCAAGCCACTTTTGTTAAGTTTTTCTCTTTCAAATATTTTAGAATACGTTCAACAGCTAACTGATCATCTTGTGGCATTTTAAATACCCATTTACGCGCATTCCCATTCTCATCAACATACACTTGTTTACTTGCCGCAAGAGAGATATAAGGTGTTTCATACTGCTCTGCAAGTGGTAGCATTGCTAGTGCATTCCCACTAATCGTTCCTCCAATAACAACTGTCGCACCATCTTGTGTAAGCGCTTTTTTCATAGCCAATATTGCTTGGTTTTGATCTGACCGATCGTCATATGTGATTAGTTCTATTGGTTGACCATTAATGCCACCAGCAGCATTTTTCTCTTCTACTAACATTTTAATGGTTTCTAATTCTGGCTCACCTAGTGCCGCAGCGTTCCCAGAAGATGAGAAGATTCCTACGATCTTAATTGGTTCGCCATCGCCACTAGATTCTGATGTTGATTGATTTTCGGTAGATGTAGATTCCGTTGAAGTTTCTGATGAATTACAAGCAGCTAATACCAACAACATCAGCAGGCCAATAAGAATAAAATATACCTTTTTCACTATAAACACCCCTAATTTCTTTTATATTTCGAGTTAGCAAATTACCCAGCCCCTTTTCTGACTAATTCACCTCACCCTAGTTAATACCCATGAAGTTTAGAAATTCTTACTTCATTTATAGATTTCAATCCCTAGCAGTATATAGCTATCCATAGAAGAAAGGTGCAATTTCGAGAGAATGTTTATAAAAATGTAGATATTCTATTAATATTATTGCTTACCGAGAAGATTAACATGTTTCAGTAAATATTTTAAATACTTAATAAGTTAATCTTTTTATAGAATACATACTTAAAAAGTATAATGAATTATCCTCGATAAATTTAAATTCAGTTATATTGTATTGTTTTGCATTTGTTTCTGACTATCCACCTGATGTAAAGTTTCATTATGGACGTTAACTTATAAGACTTTCACTCATTATCTACTTGTATTTTCCCACTGTTATCAACAAGTAACAAAAAATATGACTACAGTATTTAATATGTTATATCCTACTCAGAACATATTTGTGTTATCATACTAAATAGATATGCAATTTTCATAATTGTCTGTAAAATTTATATGCTAGGAGGAGACTAGATGGATTTAAGGCAATTACAGTATTTCGTTACAATTGTTGAAGAGGGACAGATAACAAAGGCTGCAAAAAAACTTCATATGGCACAACCGCCACTTAGTCACCAACTCAAATTAATAGAACTAGAACTTGGTTGTAAGTTATTTGATCGTCATGGACGAAATATTTATCTAACTGAATCTGGAAGTATCTTATACGAAAAAGCAAAATCTTTACTATCACTTTTTGAAGATTCAATGTTTGAAGTGAAGGAGGTTGGGAAAGGTGTAAAAGGCTTACTTTCTATTGGAATTGACCCAACTTGCCAATCCTATGTTATAGACAAAATCATTTCCATGAACAAACAATATCCAAACATACAATATAAATTAATAGAAGGTGATACGTTAGTCTTGACCGAAAAATTAGAACAGAAAGATATAGACATAGCGATTATCCAATCCCCCATCGAAGATGATCGGTTCGAATCGATTTCTTTAGAACCTGATCCATACGTGTTAGTAGCACCTGAAAATTATAATTTGAAAGGCCCCATAAAGGTTAATAGCATAAAGGAATTACCATTTCTCTCATTTTTCCGTAACCGTAAATGCAATACTTTTAAAATGATTAATGATGAATTTAGAAAACACGGTTTCACTCCTAACATTGTCTGTGACTGTATTGATCTTGCCATGATTGTATCACTCATCAAGGAAGGATTAGGTGTAACCATCTTACCACGGACTAGTCTCAATAGATTTGACAAGGATGGTCTCAAGATACTTGAATTTGTAAATTTAGGTATCCAATCAAAAGCGATGGTCATTTGGCATAATAACCGTTACTTATCAAAAAATGTACGAAACTTTATTCATTTATTTACGGAGAACAAAACTGCACCAGATAAAATCTATATTTCCTTATAAGAGATGTAATTTATATTTCTAACATGGAAGTGCCTCTATTCATATGTTGATTAAATGGACAGTATTCTTAAATAAATGTTTCAGAATGCTGTCCATTTCTATATTCACATATGAGTTACGATTTAGAATAAATAAAAAAGTACCTATGCGATTAAAGTTAATCTACATACGTACTTTAATATTGGATTTCAATTTTGAACTTTTCAACTTTCACGCATTAAAATAAGCTACTTATGATTTTTGATTGCTCATATTTTCAATTTGTCTTCGTTGCTCCGCAAGTAATGCTTCAACTAGTTGACGTTCATTTTCTTTCTTTTCTTCAAGTTGTCTTTGTTCTTCTGCTTTTAAAAATTTACTATAACCAGCTCGAGCAATCATAATACTTATTTCATATAAAACAAACAGCGGTATCGAAATAATTATATATGACACAATATCAGGCGGCGCAAGTAGTACTGCTAATACAAATAATACAAAGTAAGAATACTTACGGAACTTTATCATAAGTTGTGGATTTAATATACCAAGTCTCGCTAAGAAAAGTGTCACCACTGGTAATTGGAAAATAAACCCGAAAGGTACTACTAATTTAAATAAAAATGAGAAATATTCGTTAATACCAATTGTTTGTTCTATTTCTAGTCTATCCGACAAATTCATCATGAAGTTTAAAACGCTTGGAAATAAAACAAAATATGCAAATGCTAGTCCAGCTATAAACAACAAAAATGCATATGGAATATATTTTAATGTTGCTTTACGTTCAGACTCTAGCAAACCGGGCGTGATAAATGCCCATAACTGATATAAAATAACCGGCGAAGTAATGACCAAAGAAATGATAAAGGTTATTTGTAAATATACTGCTAATGGATCTGTTACATTAAATGCATTTAAAGTTAGTTTCTCCGCTTCTTCACTATGTTGAATAAATTTAATTACCGGTTCTGCAAAATAGAAGCCAGCAAACAATGATAGAATGAAAATGACCGCGCAAACAATTAGACGATTTCTCAATTCCTCTATATGTTCAACTACAGTTTGTTCTTTTGTATTCATAAATTAGAACATCCTTAAATTACTTAACATTTTCTTCTTTATTATTCTCGACCTTTTGGATTGTAGTATCTTTATGTTCAATGATATTTTTCTTCGAATCATCGTCGTCATCATCAATTAACCCTTTTGTACCCTTTTTAAACTCACGTAGAGTCGTACCAAACGCTCTACCAAGTTCAGGCAACTTCTTAGGTCCAAAAATTAACAATGCTACGATTGCTATTATGACGATAGACATTGGCCCGATTGCATTTAAATGCACTACCATGCTTGTTAACCCCCTCTATTATATGTATTAATTTTATCGCAATTTAAAGTCTATTGCTAATATATTAATGTGAATTCTTTTCGTCTTAACTATTGCGGATTAAGTAAATAAGTGCCTCTAATTCAACGGATAGATCTATATTCATGATCTTCATGGAATCTGGTGCATTTAGTCTAACCGGTGTGAAGTTTAATATCCCTTTTGCATCAATAGTTATTAGTCGATCTGTAATTTCTTGAGCAGATCGAGATGGTACGGTTAGAATAGCTAATTCCACATTATATTTCTTGTACATTTCTTCCAGTCGATCCGGATGGTAAACTGGAATTCCGTTCACTTCACTTCCATCCATCGGTGCTTTTGAGTCAAACGCCACAACTATTCTAGTATTATGGTTTTTTTGGAAGTTGTATTTTAAAAATGCATTTCCTAAATTCCCTACTCCTATTAACGCAACATTTGCACCATCATCTTGATCGAGTGTTCGTCTAAAAAATTCTAACAAATACAAAACGTCATACCCGTATCCTTTTTTACCCAGTGCACCAAAGTAAGAAAAATCTCTTCTTATCGTTGCGGAATCGATTTTCATCGCTTCACTTAATTCTTGCGACGAAATACGTCTTTTTCCTTCATTTGCAAGGTTTTGCAAAAATCGATAATAAAGTGGAAGCCTTTTTGTAGTAGCTTGTGGAATTTTTAATTCTTGTTTCACATAGTATCCCCCATTCAATTTCCCTTGACAAAGTACCGACGATTAGAATCATCGATTATTACTTATTATTATAATAAAGTGAATTTTCACAAAATAAAAGTACAACAAGTGGAAATCGTACTCATATTACTAAACATATTTAAATAAGTAAAGCATTCACATTGCATGAAGCATTCATCATCCATTAAACTATGGATAGTGAACTGAGGTGTAATCATGATTGTTTTACAAGTAAATCAATTATATAAATCATTTGTAACAGATGAAATCTTAAGCGGTGTTAAATTAGAAGTTCAACATAGGGATCGTGTTGCATTAGTTGGAAGAAACGGTGCTGGTAAATCTACATTATTAAAGATCATTGCTGGTCAATTGTCTTATGATTCCGGTGAGATTATTATTCCTAAAGACATTAAAATGGGCTATTTAGAACAACATACCGGAATTAATTCTTCATTAAATATATGGGATGAAATGATGACCATTTTCTCAGAATTAAAATCCCAAGAAAAGAAATTACGGGATCTTGAGCAAAAGATGGCAGATCCAACTGTATATGAAAATAGAGAACTTTACGAACGTGTTATGTCGGAATATGATCAATTACAACATGATTTTAAAGATGCTGGGGGGTATCAGTACGAAGCTGATACGCGTTCTGTTTTACACGGAATGCAATTTTTCAAAGAAGACTATGAAAAGCCTATTACATCATTATCAGGTGGTCAAAGAACTCGTTTGGCTCTTGCCAAACTATTATTAAGTAAACCTGATTTACTTATATTAGACGAACCAACAAACCACTTAGATATTGAAACTCTTACTTGGCTCGAAAGTTATTTAAAAAGTTATGAGGGGGCTATTTTAATTGTTTCCCATGACCGCTATTTCCTTGACCAACTTGTAACTATTGTATATGAAGTGTCAAGAACACAAGTTACAAAGTATGTAGGTAATTATAGCGCTTATCTTGATGAGAAAGCGAAGAATTATGAACGAGACATAAAAGCTTTCGAACGAGAGCAATCGGAAAAGGCAAAAATCGAGGCTTTTATTCAAAAAAATATCGCCCGCGCATCAACCACAAAAATGGCGCAAAGTCGTCGCAAAATGCTAGAACGCACTGAATGGATGGATGCACCAGACGGAGACGAAAGATCCGCTAACTTTGGTTTTACAATTGAACGGCAAAGTGGAAATGATGTTCTATCAATTGATCAACTAACCGTTGGGTATGACAATAACCTTATTTCTAAAAACATCTCAATGCGTATTTACAGAGAAGATCGCATTGCGCTTGTTGGGCCAAATGGAGTAGGGAAATCCACCCTTTTAAAAACGATTGTTAAAGACTTACCTATATTAAAGGGTGATATACGTTATGGAACAAATGTCCAAATCGGTTACTATGACCAAGAACAAGCAAAATTAACAAGTAACAAAACGGTTCTTAAAGAACTATGGGATGAATGGCCACTAATGAATGAAAAAGATATTCGTACCATTCTTGGCCAATTTCTGTTCAGTGGTGAGGATGTAAAAAAACCTGTTAACTCTCTATCTGGTGGGGAAAAAGCTCGTCTTGCACTTGCCAAATTAATGATGCAAAAATCAAATTTATTAGTACTAGACGAACCGACAAACCATTTAGATTTAGATAGCAAAGAAGTTTTGGAGAATGCATTAATTGATTATCCAGGAACGTTACTATTCGTTTCGCATGACCGGTATTTTATCAATCGAATTGCAACAAAAGTAATTGAACTGTCTAGTACAGGCGCCTTTGAATATTTAGGCGATTTTGATTATTATCTAGAGAAAAAACAAGAGTTAGAAGAACTTGCTCAAATGAAAGCTACAGCAAGTCGATCTACTGAGACTAATACCACAAAGTCTACCACTTCTCTTATTGATAAAGAAACAAAGAAAAGAGAACGCCAAATTAGACGTTCTATCGAACAAATTGAGAAGGATATGGCAGATCTCGAAGTAAAAATTAAAATTTTTGAGGAAGACTTATGCAACCCTGATATTTATCCTGATCATGAAAAAGTGGCACAAATACAAGCAAGTTTGGAAGATTTAAAATCAAATTATGAAGAATTAGAATTACAATGGATTGAGTTAAATGAGGAACTAGAGAAGATAAACTCATAAAATTATCGGGTCGATTTGTCACAAATATTTTGTGCTTCAAATCGACTTTTAATTTTGCCATATACCACAATGTCACTGATATTAGGTATTTAGTACATATATTTCGTTAACAGTAACCCTCTATTACTTCCTCAAACACAACATACAGGTTACGACATATATCTTGGTCAATAGACAAAATTCGCAAAAATCCTTCCACATTTTTATTCACAACAAAAAACTTGTTACATCAACATATCAACAGAGTTTTCCACATTACCCACAGTTTAAATTATTTTTTTCCACAATAGTGTGTGTAAAAACAAACACAATATATAGTTTTATCACATGTTATGCACAACTTATCCACAATTTGTGCATAAGTACGAATGTTCGTATTGACTTTTCATATATATTATTACTACTCCTGTGGATAATTTTTCAGAAAAGTTGGAAAAAAGTAGCGAACTATGAATTAGTCTACGTACTACTTGCATAAATATGACGAAAATAAAATACTCCTTTTTCGACATATAAGTTGCACCACTATTAACAGTAGGATATCTTACTTTATATACTGTCATATTTAGCAAAAAAGGTGATGTCTTGAGAGTAGTACTAACAAGACATCACCTTTTATCCATATGATTATCAATCTAATTATTGTTCATTATGCAAGGAAAAGTTAAGCTCTTTTGTCGCAAATCGTTGGAGTTACGAGTCCCAGAAATGACAACATAAAATTGTCTTTCCATAAGCTACTTCCTCATCTGTCAGACCAACTTTTTAATTCCATTCCTGGATTTCCGTTCATTGAAAGCTGTCCAAATGCTCCTGATTTGTACATATATGAACCAGCTGCTCCTATCATCGCAGCATTATCTGTACAAAGATTCAGTGGGGGAACAGAAAAAGGAATACCTTCTTTTTCAAAGACTTGTTCTAAGCTTGTCCGTAATCCTTTATTTGCTGATACACCTCCAGCAGCAATTACTTGTTTAACTTGAAACTCTCGGGCTGCACGCAATGTCTTTTCTGTTAATACTTCCACGACGCTATCCTGAAAGCCTTTTGCAACATGCTCTGGGATGATTTCTTCTCCTCGTTGATCCATATTATGTTTATAATTAATGACCGCAGATTTTAATCCACTAAAGCTAAAATCATACGTATCTTCTAGCCATGCACGTGGAAATTCAACAGCTTTATCTGTTTCATGTGCTAAGCGATCGATATGTGGTCCACCAGGATAAGGCATATTTAATACACGGGCCACTTTATCATATGCTTCACCTGCGGCATCATCACGTGTTTCTCCAATAACTTCAAAATGCCCATGTTCTTTCATCAATACTAATTCTGTATGACCACCAGAAACGACAAGTGCCAATAGAGGAAACTCCATTTTCTGCACGAGTGCATTTGCATAAATATGGCCAGCTATATGGTGTACCCCCACAATAGGTAAACCATGGGCAAATGCAAAAGCTTTTGCTGCATTGATTCCTATTAACAACGCTCCTACTAAACCTGGCCCTTCTGTTACAGCTACCGCATCTAAATCACGAGGTTCTATATTTGCATCCTTTAATGCCTTTTCAATAACTAACGTAATTTTTTCTACATGATGTCTAGATGCTATTTCAGGCACTACCCCACCAAACCGCTTTTGGCTTTCAATTTGGGAAGACACCACATTAGATACTATTTCAGTTCCATTTCGTATAATAGCTGCAGCCGTTTCATCGCAACTTGTTTCTATTGCTAAAATAATTTGATTTTCCATTATAAATTCACCCACATTACAAGAGCATCTTCTTGATTATCTGTATAATATCCTTTTCGTATGCCTCCGTCTTGGAATCCTAATTTCCGATAAAGATTTTTGGCAACATGATTGGATATTCGAACCTCTAAAGTCATTACATCTACATTGTGTTCACGTGCAACACGCATTGCTTCTCGCATTAAGCCTTCACCAATTCCTTGTCCACGCACACTATCGTTTACTGCAACATTCGTTATCTGAGCAGAATCCACTACAATCCACATACCACAAAAACCTATAATGTTACCAGGTTCTGTTTCTGCAACAATGTAATAAGCGAAGTTATTTTCCTTCATTTCATAATAAAAGGAATCCAACGTCCATGGTGTTGGAAAAGAGGCAAGTTCGATTGCATGTACTGCTTGTACATCCTTCTCAGTCATTTTACGATAAATGACCATTTACCCCTGCTCCTTTTTCTGTTCTTTCATCCATTCAGCTTCCGCTTGAGCTAAACGATGGTATTTCGGTACAAATGTATGTACATCCTCTAGATCAGGTAGTGGTACATTTATTGCTAATTCAATTAACTTGGAAGACCTTGGTAGGTGATTAATTGAAGATGTAAATGAAGCTAGTTCTCCCAATTGCCCAGTTATTTGACTTTGGAATTGGACCACATCATTCCCTATAAATAAAACAGGTTCATTCAGCTCCCTTAACCTTAGTAATAGCTCATCAATATGCATATGTTGATCATTTATTACTAGTTCCAGTTGTTCACCTTTATATACGCCTACATAAACGTTTTGCCTTCTTGCATCGAATAGTGAGCAAATGAGTCCATTGAATAGATTAGCATTTGCCGCAACTACCCTTAAACTCGACACTCCAACTAAAGGTTTTTTCAAAGTCCATGCAAGAGTCTTAGCTATCGTTACACCAATTCGTAAGCCTGTATATGAACCAGGACCTTCTGATACTGCAATCGCGTCAATATCATTTGGCTTTAACTTTACTTTCTGTATTAGTTCTTCAATTGTTGGCATTACTGTTACTGAATGAGTTAATTTTATATTTTGTACCACTTCCGCTAATACTTGTCCATCTTTTACAATTGCAATAGACAGCGGAGAATTGGACGTTTCAATACCTAGCCAGATCATTTTAATAACTCCTTACATAACTCTTCATATCGTTTACCAATTGGTTTCAATATAAATTTTCTTTTATTTTCATCAATTCTTTTAATAACAATTGATAATCTTTCCTCTGGTAAATATTCTTCGATAAGATGTGCCCATTCTACGACCGTAACACTATCCCCATAGAAAATTTCATCCCAGCCTAAATCTTCATCACTATCAGCTAGTCGATATACATCTAAGTGATTTAAACTCAGTCTACCCTCATATTGCTTCATAATTGTAAAAGTTGGACTGTTTACTGTACGAGCTATTCCCAAACCTTTTGCTAGCGATTGTGTAAATGTTGTTTTTCCTGCACCTAGGTCACCCTCTAGAGTAATTACATCTTGGGGTTCAAGCAAGTCAGCTAGTTTATGAGCAATGCGATTCGTATCTTCTAACGATTGTACATTTAATTCGTAATCCATAATTTTATCCTCTCACTCGTCACATTATCTTTAGTTTACCTCTAGGAAGACAAATGTTCAAAATGTATAACCTATTTTAATTATTTTTAAGGTGTGCAAAGTTCCATGCACACCAATTAAACAAAAATCAATGCTATTTAATTCGGCAATTTTTTATTATAGACCATCTTACTTATCAATTGGTCTTCATTAAATGTGAGTATATAAGATTGAGTTAGTAATATCTCATCTTTCCACATAAATGTATGATCCGTAATTTGTTCTCCTCTACCTTTCGCAACTTGAACAACCTCCATATATGACATACCATCTTCTAATTGGTTAAACTCCTCTTCATTCATAAACTTCTGCCATCTAAAATGATTCGTATCTTCTATATAGTAAAACTTATTCGTTTCATAATTATAATTTACAACAAATATAAACAGGTTTGCCACGATGATAAAATAGATTACATATAGCTTTTGCTGAAGTTTCCGACGATACATTATTTCACCTCATGAAAATTTTGGTAATACCAATATATTTATTCATCATTACCATCATGAGTGGGAATTATTAGTATATTTGGAACATTTAACACTTTATAAGATCCATTCTTTCCTAATTACTAATTGGGTTTACCCTGAAGCTCGACAAAGACTTTTCACTGTATTTATTTCTCCCTGACAATTTTCATTAAGAAGAAAAATAAAAAACCTTAACAAAGAAGAGAAATCTTTGTTAAGGTTTTATTGCATATGTATGGCGGTCCCGACCGGGATCGAACCGGCGATCTCCTGCGTGACAGGCAGGCATGTTAACCGCTACACCACGGGACCACTACTAATTATTCTTAAGCGATATTCATTATTATAGCAAGGATAGATTCATAATACAATATAATTCAAAAAAATTGCCACTTTATAGTGGCAATTTTTTCTATGATAAGATTTTGCTTAAGAAACCTCGTGTACGTTCATGCTTTGGATTTGTAAATACTTCTTGAGGAGCACCCTGCTCTATGATATTTCCACCATCCATAAAAATTACTCGATCACATACGTCACGTGCGAATCCCATTTCATGTGTTACGATAACCATCGTCATCCCCTCATGAGCAAGTTCCTTCATTACATTAAGAACTTCTCCAACTAATTCAGGATCTAAAGCGGACGTTGGTTCATCGAACAACATAATTTCAGGGTTCATAGCAAGAGCACGAGCAATTGCAACACGTTGCTTTTGACCACCTGATAGTTTTGATGGGTACTCTTTTGCTTTTTGCTCTAAACCAACCTTACGTAATAGCTCCATTGCCTGTTTTTCAGCTTCATTACGGGAAACTTTATTAATTTTCATTGGAGCTAATGTAATATTGTCAATAACATTCATATGCGGAAATAAGTTAAACTGTTGGAATACCATTCCTATTTCGGTACGCATTTTATTAATATCTATTTCTTTTGATGTAATATCTTTACCATTAATTAGTATTTGCCCTTTTGTTACTTCTTCTAGTAGATTTAAACATCTTAAAAATGTACTCTTACCAGATCCGGAAGGTCCAATTATTGAAACCACTTCACCCTTATCAATAGTGCAATCTATTCCCTTTAAAACTTCTAAATTACCAAAATATTTATGTAGATTTTTTACCTCAATAATCGTCATTCAGTCTTCATCTTCCTTTCCATAAAACGTAGCAGAAGTGAAATAGATAAGGTCATAACTAAGTATAATATTGCAACCATTGTATAAACTTCAACTGCTCGGAAGTTAGTAGAAACAACTATAGTCCCTTGACGTGTTAATTCACCTACACCAATTACTGTAAGCAACGATGTATCCTTTAAACTAATAATAAATTGGTTACCTAATGCCGGTAAAGCACTTTTAAATGCTTGGGGCCAAACTATGTAAAGAAAAGTTTTAATTTTTGATAAACCTAATGAACGCCCTGCTTCTGTTTGACCTTTATCAACACCTTGAATAGCACCACGAATAATTTCAGAGATATAAGCACCTGCGTTAATTGCTATTGTTGCAACACCCGCTACCAATGGATCGATTCGAATACCAAAAATAAGTGGTAACGCAAAGTAAATCCATAAAGCTTGAACCATTAATGGTGTACCACGAATGACTTCTACATAGATTGTAGCAATACTATAAATTAATTTATTCGTTGAAACTCGTGCAAGTCCCACAACAATCCCAACTAAAAATCCTAATAAAATACCAAGGAACGAAATTAGTAACGTAAATTTAACACCTTGCATTAATGTTGGCAAAGCGTCTACCATTGCTGACCATTCAAATTGGAACGAATTATTCATGTAAATCCTCCCTCTTTAAAAGAAAAAATAATGTAACATACTTAATGGATGCTACATTATTTTCCCCAATTACTCTTAATTAGATGATTCGCCAAACCATTTTGTATAGATTTCGTCGTAAGTACCGTTTTCTTTAATTGCTTTCAATGCTTCATTAAATACATCTCGATACTCGCTTCCTTTAGGGAAAGCAATACCGAATTCTTGTCCTTCTAGTAAATCACCCACTACTTTAACTTTTCCTGCTCCAGTTGTCGCTGCATAGTAAGCAATATTAGGTGAATCGAAGATAACAGCATCTGTTGCATCTTTGTCAAGTTCCATATATGCTTGGTCAATATTTGGGAATGGAGTTACTTCTCCTACTCCTTCAATTGCAACAGCGTAATCATATCCTACAGTACCTTGTTTTGTTGCAACTTTTTTACCTACTAAATCTTCAACACTATTAATTTCTGTTTCATCTTCACGAACTAATACATATAAACCTGAATCATAATAGCCATCAGTAAAATCTACAACCTGTTTACGCTCTTCGTTAATAGTCATTGCAGCTATCCCTACATCGATGTTATTTGTTTGTAGTGCAGGAATAATACCGCTGAAGTCCATTGGGCTTATTTCATATTCAAGTCCAGCTTCTTCTGCAAGCGCTTTAATAATATCAATATCAAAACCAGTATATTCACCAGAAGCGCTATCTAAATAAGAAAATGGAACATAGCTTGTATCAACAGCGATATTTAACTTTTTACCTTCAGTTGTTTCAGCTGTAGTAGTTCCACTTGTATTTGTTTCATTTGTATTTGTTTCATTTGTGCTTTCTGAAGTACTACCACCACTTCCACAAGCAGCTAGAACTAGTGCAAATGCAGCAACTATTAGTAGTATTAATGATTTTTTCATTTATTTTCTCCCCCTGTTATCTAATAATTTTAACAATAATTTAATATTAGTTGTAAAAATATTTTACACTTTTATGATAATTTAAAATATTGGATAAATCAATATATTATTTAGATTAATATTTTCGCACAAAATAGTATTTTTTACATTTCAATCTATCTTATAGATTGCAAACATAACATTTTATTAAATCATTCAAAAAAATATACTTTCTTGATATATTATTTTCACATAGGATCAACTATTCAAATTATTCTGATTTGTCTGTCTATGGAGTTAAAAAGATATAAGTATGATAATATCCTCTTTAGCTTTTAGTGCTAATTTTATGTTCTTTGACTAGAACAGGGGGGAATTTAAGATAGAAGTTACTACTTACACGATTCGCTTGCATTCTCAAACAAAGTGACCCTTTAAATTATATTGGGATTATCTAGAAGTGGTATGCGTCAAATTTTTGCTTTACCTGTGTCACTGCCGTTCTGTTATATCTTATCTTATCAATCGATATTCGTTTCCTTAGCCGCACCAATCGAACCTTCGGTTCTTGGAGATGGGGGCTTTTCTGAAGTAAAAAAACACCGCTGAATTTCAGCGGTGTTTTGTGCGAAGCGACGTCCTACTCTCACAGGGGGAAGCCCCCAACTACCATTGGCGCTAAAGAGCTTAACTTCCGTGTTCGGTATGGGAACGGGTGTGACCTCTTTGCCATCATCACTTCACTATTTAATTGAAAGAAGTTTATTCTTTCAAAACTGGATAAAGACATTGAATACGTTCAAGTTCGTTTTGGTTAAGTCCTCGATCGATTAGTATTCGTCAGCTCCATGTGTCACCACACTTCCACCTCGAACCTATCTACCTCATCGTCTTTGAGGGATCTTACTTCAAATGAATGGGAAATCTCATCTTGAGGGGGGCTTCATGCTTAGATGCTTTCAGCACTTATCCCGTCCACACATAGCTACCCAGCGATGCCTTTGGCAAGACAACTGGTACACCAGCGGTGTGTCCATCCCGGTCCTCTCGTACTAAGGACAGCTCCTCTCAAATTTCCTACGCCCACGACGGATAGGGACCGAACTGTCTCACGACGTTCTGAACCCAGCTCGCGTACCGCTTTAATGGGCGAACAGCCCAACCCTTGGGACCGACTACAGCCCCAGGATGCGATGAGCCGACATCGAGGTGCCAAACCTCCCCGTCGATGTGGACTCTTGGGGGAGATAAGCCTGTTATCCCCGGGGTAGCTTTTATCCGTTGAGCGATGGCCCTTCCATGCGGAACCACCGGATCACTAAGCCCGTCTTTCGACCCTGCTCGACTTGTAGGTCTCGCAGTCAAGCTCCCTTGTGCCTTTACACTCTACGAATGATTTCCAACCATTCTGAGGGAACCTTTGGGCGCCTCCGTTACCTTTTAGGAGGCGACCGCCCCAGTCAAACTGTCCACCTGACACTGTCTCCTACCCCGATGAGGGGTACGGGTTAGAATTTCAATACAACCAGGGTAGTATCCCACCGACGCCTCCATAGAAGCTGGCGCTCCTATTTCTCAGGCTCCTACCTATCCTGTACAAGTTGTACCAAAATTCAATATCAAGCTACAGTAAAGCTCCACGGGGTCTTTCCGTCCTGTCGCGGGTAACCTGCATCTTCACAGGTACTATAATTTCACCGAGTCTCTCGTTGAGACAGTGCCCAGATCGTTACGCCTTTCGTGCGGGTCGGAACTTACCCGACAAGGAATTTCGCTACCTTAGGACCGTTATAGTTACGGCCGCCGTTTACTGGGGCTTCAATTCAGAGCTTCGCGTAAGCTAACCCCTCCTCTTAACCTTCCAGCACCGGGCAGGCGTCAGCCCCTATACTTCACCTTACGGTTTTGCAGAGACCTGTGTTTTTGCTAAACAGTCGCCTGGGCCTATTCACTGCGGCTCTCTCTCGAGAGCACCCCTTCTCCCGAAGTTACGGGGTCATTTTGCCGAGTTCCTTAACGAGAGTTCTCTCGCACACCTTAGGATTCTCTCCTCGACTACCTGTGTCGGTTTGCGGTACGGGCACCTCCCGCCTCGCTAGAGGCTTTTCTTGGCAGTGTGAAATCAGGAACTTCGCTCATAAGAGCTCCCCATCACAGCTCAACGTTACAGGAAGCGGATTTGCCTACTTCCACGCCTTACTGCTTGGGCGCGTTCAACCAACGACGCGCTTTCCCTATCCTACTGCGTCCCCCCATTACTCAAACGGCGGGGAGGTGGTACAGGAATATCAACCTGTTGTCCATCGTCTACGCCTATCGGCCTCGACTTAGGTCCCGACTAACCCTGAGCGGACGAGCCTTCCTCAGGAAACCTTAGTCATACGGTGGATGGGATTCTCACCCATCTTTCGCTACTCATACCGGCATTCTCACTTCTAAGCGCTCCACCAGTCCTTCCGGTCTGACTTCAACGCACTTAGAACGCTCTCCTACCACGGACATCAAAGATGTCCATCCACAGCTTCGGTGAATCGTTTAGCCCCGATACATTTTCGGCGCAGCGTCACTCGACCAGTGAGCTATTACGCACTCTTTAAATGATGGCTGCTTCTAAGCCAACATCCTGGTTGTCTAAGCAACGCCACATCCTTTTCCACTTAACGATTACTTTGGGACCTTAGCTGGTGGTCTGGGCTGTTTCCCTTTTGACTACGGATCTTATCACTCGCAGTCTGACTCCCGTGTATAAATATCTGGCATTCGGAGTTTGTCTGAATTCGGTAAAGCGAGATGCCCCCCTAGTCCAAACAGTGCTCTACCTCCAGTATTCTCTATCACGAGGCTAGCCCTAAAGCTATTTCGGAGAGAACCAGCTATCTCCAAGTTCGATTGGAATTTCTCCGCTACCCACACCTCATCCCCGCACTTTTCAACGTGCGTGGGTTCGGGCCTCCAGTAAGTGTTACCTCACCTTCACCCTGGACATGGGTAGATCACCTGGTTTCGGGTCTACGACCACGTACTCATTCGCCCTATTCAGACTCGCTTTCGCTGCGGCTCCGTCTTCTCAACTTAACCTTGCACGTAATCGTAACTCGCCGGTTCATTCTACAAAAGGCACGCTATCACCCATTAACGGGCTCTAACTACTTGTAGGCACACGGTTTCAGGTTCTCTTTCACTCCCCTCCCGGGGTGCTTTTCACCTTTCCCTCACGGTACTGGTTCACTATCGGTCACTAGGTAGTATTTAGCCTTGGGAGATGGTCCTCCCGGATTCCGACGGAATTTCACGTGTTCCGCCGTACTCAGGATACACTCCGGAGAGAATGAACTTTTGACTACAGGGCTGTTACCTCTTATAGCGGACCTTTCCATGTCGCTTCGTCTAATTCATTCTTTTGTAACTCCAAAGGAGTGTCCTACAACCCCAAGAGGCAAGCCTCTTGGTTTGGGCTCTTCCCGTTTCGCTCGCCGCTACTCAGGGAATCGAATTTTCTTTCTCTTCCTCCAGGTACTTAGATGTTTCAGTTCCCTGGGTCTGTCTTCAACACGCTATGAATTCACGTGAAGATACTATGCCATTACGCATAGTGGGTTCCCCCATTCGGAAATCCCCGGATCAAAGCTTACTTACAGCTCCCCGAGGCATATCGGTGTTAGTGCCGTCCTTCATCGACTCCTAGTGCCAAGGCATTCACCGTGCGCCCTTAATAACTTAACCTAAAAGTTATTACTTCTCATAAAGAGAAGATTTAGACTTACAATAAAATTCTTGAACTAAAAATATGTTTCAATGTCGTTTTATCCAGTTTTCAAAGAACAATCTAATAGAAGTATTCAAATGTCTAGCTCCGAACGCTAACTCGTACGCCTACTTCGCCATCTCACTACGAATGCAAGCATTCTTGTTCGATGCCTCCAGTAGTCTATCGAGTTAAACGAGCGTTCTACGCTTTTCGTTGAACCTTCAAAACTGAACACAAAACGTTAATGTTTCAAGCCCAAGGCTTGAATTCCGTTAAATATCCTTAGAAAGGAGGTGATCCAGCCGCACCTTCCGATACGGCTACCTTGTTACGACTTCACCCCAATCATCTGTCCCACCTTCGGCGGCTGGCTCCATAAGGTTACCTCACCGACTTCGGGTGTTACAAACTCTCGTGGTGTGACGGGCGGTGTGTACAAGGCCCGGGAACGTATTCACCGCGGCATGCTGATCCGCGATTACTAGCGATTCCGGCTTCATGTAGGCGAGTTGCAGCCTACAATCCGAACTGAGAACGGTTTTATCGGATTAGCTCCCTCTCGCGAGTTGGCAACCGTTTGTACCGTCCATTGTAGCACGTGTGTAGCCCAGGTCATAAGGGGCATGATGATTTGACGTCATCCCCACCTTCCTCCGGTTTGTCACCGGCAGTCTCCTTAGAGTGCCCAACTAAATGATGGCAACTAAGAACAAGGGTTGCGCTCGTTGCGGGACTTAACCCAACATCTCACGACACGAGCTGACGACAACCATGCACCACCTGTCACCGCTGTCCCCGAAGGGAAAGCTATGTCTCCATAGCGGTCAGCGGGATGTCAAGACCTGGTAAGGTTCTTCGCGTTGCTTCGAATTAAACCACATGCTCCACCGCTTGTGCGGGCCCCCGTCAATTCCTTTGAGTTTCAGTCTTGCGACCGTACTCCCCAGGCGGAGTGCTTAATGCGTTAGCTGCAGCACTAAGGGGCGGAAACCCCCTAACACTTAGCACTCATCGTTTACGGCGTGGACTACCAGGGTATCTAATCCTGTTTGCTCCCCACGCTTTCGCGCCTCAGCGTCAGTTACAGACCAGAAAGTCGCCTTCGCCACTGGTGTTCCTCCAAATCTCTACGCATTTCACCGCTACACTTGGAATTCCACTTTCCTCTTCTGCACTCAAGTCCTCCAGTTTCCAATGACCCTCCACGGTTGAGCCGTGGGCTTTCACATCAGACTTAAAGGACCGCCTGCGCGCGCTTTACGCCCAATAATTCCGGACAACGCTTGCCACCTACGTATTACCGCGGCTGCTGGCACGTAGTTAGCCGTGGCTTTCTAATAAGGTACCGTCAAGGTACAGCCAGTTACTACTGTACTTGTTCTTCCCTTACAACAGAGTTTTACGATCCGAAAACCTTCTTCACTCACGCGGCGTTGCTCCATCAGGCTTTCGCCCATTGTGGAAGATTCCCTACTGCTGCCTCCCGTAGGAGTCTGGGCCGTGTCTCAGTCCCAGTGTGGCCGATCACCCTCTCAGGTCGGCTACGCATCGTCGCCTAGGTGAGCCGTTACCTCACCTACTAGCTAATGCGCCGCGGGCCCATCCTATAGCGATAGCAGAACCATCTTTCAACTATCTAACAGGAGTTAAATAGTATCATTCGGTATTAGCCCCGGTTTCCCGGAGTTATCCCCAACTATAGGGCAGGTTGCCCACGTGTTACTCACCCGTCCGCCGCTAACATCTGGGAGCAAGCTCCCATCAGTCCGCTCGACTTGCATGTATTAGGCACGCCGCCAGCGTTCGTCCTGAGCCAGGATCAAACTCTCCATAAAAAGAATTTGAGTTAAGCTCAAATATGCTGGCATCATGTTTGATGTCCAAAATTATGTCTCTATAAATAGAAACGTTTAATTCATTAACGTTTTGTTGTTCAGTTTTCAAGGTTCATATCCCGTCATTCAAGACAGGAATTTTATTATATCAACTATATTCGATGAAGTCAATATATTTTTTAACTTATTCACCACCGCTCTTTCAAGTGATAGGAATTTAATTATATCAAAATAATTAAGTGAAGTCAACAACCTTTTTAAACATTCATTTATTCACTGTTTTATATGTTGTTTAACCTCTTTGTTATTATATCAATATAATTAATGAAATGCAATACTGTTTTTATATTTTATTAATAACTTCAGTAAACCTATGGTTTACCAAAAATAAAACACCACTGAATTTCAGCGGTGCTTTGTGCGAAGCGACGTCCTACTCTCACAGGGGGAAGCCCCCAACTACCATTGGCGCTAAAGAGCTTAACTTCCGTGTTCGGTATGGGAACGGGTGTGACCTCTTTGCCATCATCACTTCACTATTTAGTTGAAAGAAGTTTGTTCTCTCAAAACTGGATAAAGACATTGAATACGTTCAAGTTAGTTTTGGTTAAGTCCTCGATCGATTAGTATTCGTCAGCTCCATGTGTCACCACACTTCCACCTCGAACCTATCTACCTCATCGTCTTTGAGGGATCTTACTTCTAATGAATGGGAAATCTCATCTTGAGGGGGGCTTCATGCTTAGATGCTTTCAGCACTTATCCCGTCCACACATAGCTACCCAGCGATGCCTTTGGCAAGACAACTGGTACACCAGCGGTGTGTCCATCCCGGTCCTCTCGTACTAAGGACAGCTCCTCTCAAATTTCCTACGCCCACGACGGATAGGGACCGAACTGTCTCACGACGTTCTGAACCCAGCTCGCGTACCGCTTTAATGGGCGAACAGCCCAACCCTTGGGACCGACTACAGCCCCAGGATGCGATGAGCCGACATCGAGGTGCCAAACCTCCCCGTCGATGTGGACTCTTGGGGGAGATAAGCCTGTTATCCCCGGGGTAGCTTTTATCCGTTGAGCGATGGCCCTTCCATGCGGAACCACCGGATCACTAAGCCCGTCTTTCGACCCTGCTCGACTTGTAGGTCTCGCAGTCAAGCTCCCTTGTGCCTTTACACTCTACGAATGATTTCCAACCATTCTGAGGGAACCTTTGGGCGCCTCCGTTACCTTTTAGGAGGCGACCGCCCCAGTCAAACTGTCCACCTGACACTGTCTCCTACCCCGATGAGGGGTACGGGTTAGAATTTCAATACAACCAGGGTAGTATCCCACCGACGCCTCCATAGAAGCTGGCGCTCCTATTTCTCAGGCTCCTACCTATCCTGTACAAGTTGTACCAAAATTCAATATCAAGCTACAGTAAAGCTCCACGGGGTCTTTCCGTCCTGTCGCGGGTAACCTGCATCTTCACAGGTACTATAATTTCACCGAGTCTCTCGTTGAGACAGTGCCCAGATCGTTACGCCTTTCGTGCGGGTCGGAACTTACCCGACAAGGAATTTCGCTACCTTAGGACCGTTATAGTTACGGCCGCCGTTTACTGGGGCTTCAATTCAGAGCTTCGCGTAAGCTAACCCCTCCTCTTAACCTTCCAGCACCGGGCAGGCGTCAGCCCCTATACTTCACCTTACGGTTTTGCAGAGACCTGTGTTTTTGCTAAACAGTCGCCTGGGCCTATTCACTGCGGCTCTCTCTCGAGAGCACCCCTTCTCCCGAAGTTACGGGGTCATTTTGCCGAGTTCCTTAACGAGAGTTCTCTCGCACACCTTAGGATTCTCTCCTCGACTACCTGTGTCGGTTTGCGGTACGGGCACCTCCCGCCTCGCTAGAGGCTTTTCTTGGCAGTGTGAAATCAGGAACTTCGCTCATAAGAGCTCCCCATCACAGCTCAACGTTACAGGAAGCGGATTTGCCTACTTCCACGCCTTACTGCTTGGGCGCGTTCAACCAACGACGCGCTTTCCCTATCCTACTGCGTCCCCCCATTACTCAAACGGCGGGGAGGTGGTACAGGAATATCAACCTGTTGTCCATCGTCTACGCCTATCGGCCTCGACTTAGGTCCCGACTAACCCTGAGCGGACGAGCCTTCCTCAGGAAACCTTAGTCATACGGTGGATGGGATTCTCACCCATCTTTCGCTACTCATACCGGCATTCTCACTTCTAAGCGCTCCACCAGTCCTTCCGGTCTGACTTCAACGCACTTAGAACGCTCTCCTACCACGGACATCAAAGATGTCCATCCACAGCTTCGGTGAATCGTTTAGCCCCGATACATTTTCGGCGCAGCGTCACTCGACCAGTGAGCTATTACGCACTCTTTAAATGATGGCTGCTTCTAAGCCAACATCCTGGTTGTCTAAGCAACGCCACATCCTTTTCCACTTAACGATTACTTTGGGACCTTAGCTGGTGGTCTGGGCTGTTTCCCTTTTGACTACGGATCTTATCACTCGCAGTCTGACTCCCGTGTATAAATATCTGGCATTCGGAGTTTGTCTGAATTCGGTAAAGCGAGATGCCCCCCTAGTCCAAACAGTGCTCTACCTCCAGTATTCTCTATCACGAGGCTAGCCCTAAAGCTATTTCGGAGAGAACCAGCTATCTCCAAGTTCGATTGGAATTTCTCCGCTACCCACACCTCATCCCCGCACTTTTCAACGTGCGTGGGTTCGGGCCTCCAGTAAGTGTTACCTCACCTTCACCCTGGACATGGGTAGATCACCTGGTTTCGGGTCTACGACCACGTACTCATTCGCCCTATTCAGACTCGCTTTCGCTGCGGCTCCGTCTTCTCAACTTAACCTTGCACGTAATCGTAACTCGCCGGTTCATTCTACAAAAGGCACGCTATCACCCATTAACGGGCTCTAACTACTTGTAGGCACACGGTTTCAGGTTCTCTTTCACTCCCCTCCCGGGGTGCTTTTCACCTTTCCCTCACGGTACTGGTTCACTATCGGTCACTAGGTAGTATTTAGCCTTGGGAGATGGTCCTCCCGGATTCCGACGGAATTTCACGTGTTCCGCCGTACTCAGGATACACTCCGGAGAGAATGAACTTTTGACTACAGGGCTGTTACCTCTTATAGCGGACCTTTCCATGTCGCTTCGTCTAATTCATTCTTTTGTAACTCCAAAGGAGTGTCCTACAACCCCAAGAGGCAAGCCTCTTGGTTTGGGCTCTTCCCGTTTCGCTCGCCGCTACTCAGGGAATCGAATTTTCTTTCTCTTCCTCCAGGTACTTAGATGTTTCAGTTCCCTGGGTCTGTCTTCAACACGCTATGAATTCACGTGAAGATACTATGCCATTACGCATAGTGGGTTCCCCCATTCGGAAATCCCCGGATCAAAGCTTACTTACAGCTCCCCGAGGCATATCGGTGTTAGTGCCGTCCTTCATCGACTCCTAGTGCCAAGGCATTCACCGTGCGCCCTTAATAACTTAACCTAATTCGGCTTCCAATACACATCGTTCTACTTCGTCAACTGCGCTCGTTCACATCCTCATGTACCTAAGTACACTGCGGTGCTCACTCCCTTGTTTCCTCGTATAACTCGTGTCTTGAAACCCTCTGGTTCGTTACACTTCTCTATAAGAGAAGATTTAAGAACTTACAATAAAAATCTTGAACAAAAAAATATTTCAATGTCGTTTTATCCAGTTTTCAAAGAACAATCTAATAGAAGTATTCAAATGTCTAGCTCCGAACGCTAACTCGTACGCCTACTTCGCCATCTCACTACGAATGCAAGCATTCTTGTTCGATGCCTCCAGTAGTCTATCGAGTTAAACGAGCGTTCTACGCTTTTCGTTGAACCTTCAAAACTGAACACAAAACGTTAATGTTTCAAGCCCAAGGCTTGAATTCCGTTAAATATCCTTAGAAAGGAGGTGATCCAGCCGCACCTTCCGATACGGCTACCTTGTTACGACTTCACCCCAATCATCTGTCCCACCTTCGGCGGCTGGCTCCAAAAGGTTACCTCACCGACTTCGGGTGTTACAAACTCTCGTGGTGTGACGGGCGGTGTGTACAAGGCCCGGGAACGTATTCACCGCGGCATGCTGATCCGCGATTACTAGCGATTCCGGCTTCATGTAGGCGAGTTGCAGCCTACAATCCGAACTGAGAACGGTTTTATCGGATTAGCTCCCTCTCGCGAGTTGGCAACCGTTTGTACCGTCCATTGTAGCACGTGTGTAGCCCAGGTCATAAGGGGCATGATGATTTGACGTCATCCCCACCTTCCTCCGGTTTGTCACCGGCAGTCTCCTTAGAGTGCCCAACTAAATGATGGCAACTAAGAACAAGGGTTGCGCTCGTTGCGGGACTTAACCCAACATCTCACGACACGAGCTGACGACAACCATGCACCACCTGTCACCGCTGTCCCCGAAGGGAAAGCTATGTCTCCATAGCGGTCAGCGGGATGTCAAGACCTGGTAAGGTTCTTCGCGTTGCTTCGAATTAAACCACATGCTCCACCGCTTGTGCGGGCCCCCGTCAATTCCTTTGAGTTTCAGTCTTGCGACCGTACTCCCCAGGCGGAGTGCTTAATGCGTTAGCTGCAGCACTAAGGGGCGGAAACCCCCTAACACTTAGCACTCATCGTTTACGGCGTGGACTACCAGGGTATCTAATCCTGTTTGCTCCCCACGCTTTCGCGCCTCAGCGTAAGTTACAGACCAGAAAGTCGCCTTCGCAACTGGTGTTCCTCCAAATCTCTACGCATTTCACCGCTACACTTGGAATTCCACTTTCCTCTTCTGCACTCAAGTCCTCCAGTTTCCAGTGACCGCACGCGGTTGAGCCGCGAGATTTCACATCAGACTTAAAGGACCGCCTGCGCGCGCTTTACGCCCAATAATTCCGGACAACGCTTGCCACCTACGTATTACCGCGGCTGCTGGCACGTAGTTAGCCGTGGCTTTCTAATAAGGTACCGTCAAGGTACAGCCAGTTACTACTGTACTTGTTCTTCCCTTACAACAGAGTTTTACGATCCGAAAACCTTCTTCACTCACGCGGCGTTGCTCCATCAGACTTTCGTCCATTGTGGAAGATTCCCTACTGCTGCCTCCCGTAGGAGTCTGGGCCGTGTCTCAGTCCCAGTGTGGCCGATCACCCTCTCAGGTCGGCTACGCATCGTCGCCTAGGTGAGCCGTTACCTCACCTACTAGCTAATGCGCCGCGGGCCCATCCTATAGCGATAGCAGAACCATCTTTCAACAATCTAACAGGAGTTAAATTGTATCATTCGGTATTAGCCCCGGTTTCCCGGAGTTATCCCCAACTATAGGGCAGGTTGCCCACGTGTTACTCACCCGTCCGCCGCTAACATCTGGGAGCAAGCTCCCATCAGTCCGCTCGACTTGCATGTATTAGGCACGCCGCCAGCGTTCGTCCTGAGCCAGGATCAAACTCTCCATAAAATGGCGAATTTGAGTTTAGCTCAAAATTCTACTGGCATCAAAATTGATGTCCAAAATTGTGTTTCTTATAATAAAAACGTTTAATTCATTAACGTTTTGTTGTTCAGTTTTCAAGGTTCATTTGGAGCGGGTGATGAGAATCGAACTCACGACATCAGCTTGGAAGGCTGAGGTTTTACCATTAAACTACACCCGCAATATATTATTATGTTTCTTTATTTGGCGCGCCTGGCAGGAGTCGAACCCACAACCTTCTGATCCGTAGTCAGACGCTCTATCCAATTGAGCTACGGGCGCTTATTATAAGAAATGGTTCTACTTGGTGCGGCCGAGAGGACTTGAACCTCCACGGGGTTGCCCCCACTAGGCCCTCAACCTAGCGCGTCTGCCATTCCGCCACGACCGCGTCAATGAGACTTATATAAGTTTATACCATTAAACGCAATTTTGTCAAGCGAAAATGGTGAGCCATGAAGGACTTGAACCTTCGACCCTCTGATTAAAAGTCAGATGCTCTACCACTGAGCTAATGGCTCTAAATAAAATGGCTGGGGTACCAGGATTCGAACCTGGGCATGACGGAATCAAAATCCGTTGCCTTACCGCTTGGCTATACCCCAAAATGGCGGTCCCGACCGGGATCGAACCGGCGATCTCCTGCGTGACAGGCAGGCATGTTAACCGCTACACCACGGGACCTACTAGATAATTCGTTTCAAAAAGCAAATGGTGACCCGTACGGGATTCGAACCCGTGTTACCGCCGTGAAAGGGCGGTGTCTTAACCACTTGACCAACGGGCCATGGCTCCGAAGGTAGGACTCGAACCTACGACCGATCGGTTAACAGCCGATTGCTCTACCACTGAGCTACTTCGGAATAACGACGACTTAACTTGTCGACTTTTACTAGTATAGAGACATCTTAATAAAAAGTCAACACTTTTAACAATATTTTTTTAGATATTTTTTCGGACCTATAATATTGATATTTTTAAATGCAGTCTGACATATATTTTTATCCAGCTTCCCCCAAACTATTCATAGAAAATAACTTTATCGTTATTTTGTTTTAAATAGTTGTCCATAACACTTACTACATCGATACTTCCTAGTATCTATTCTTCTTTTTCTAACATATTGTTGATGACACTCTTTACATTCATAAATATGAACTGATGTATTGCTTCTCTTGCTCTTGCTTTCTTCTATAGTAGAGCAAAATCTTGGGGCACCTACTTTTTTAAGCAGTAATCGAAAATCAGCATCACGATGTTTGTACCCTTTCCCTTGAATATGAAGATGGTAATGACATAGTTCATGAAGTATAATTCCGCGCAATTCTTCTATCCCAAAGATTTCATACGATTTTTTATTAAATTCTATATTATGGCTATTCAATAGATAGCGACCTCCTGTAGTTCGCAATCTATTATTAAAGTAAGCCTTATGTATAAAAGGTCTATCAAAATGCTGAATCGATAAATTTTCTACTAATAATTGAAGCTCTAAATCAGTCATATCTAACGTCACACCTTTAAATTCTGTATACCAAGAATCATTAAGTGCATAGTTATATATACTTTCTGCTATGCACTTAATGTCTGATGTAGCTATATTTTTTAAACCAAAACTATCCAATTTGTTCTATCTGTTTTTCAGGCGGAATCATTGTTAAAGAAATTCGACCCTTTTCTACTTCCACTTTATCTACCCAAACTGTTACGATATCACCTAAAGAGACTACTTCTAACGGATGTTTAATTCTGCGTTTTTGCAGCTTTGAAATATGAACTAAACCATCTTGTTTAACACCAATGTCAACAAATGCCCCAAAGTCTACTACATTGCGCACAGTCCCTTGTAGTTCCATTCCAACTTGTAGATCTTCCATTTTAAGTACATCTGTTTTTAACAGTGGCTGAGGGAATGCATCACGCGGGTCTCGAGCTGGCTTCATTAATGTATCAACGATGTCTTTTACTGTAACTTCTCCAACATTAAGCTGATTACTTAATTGACTTATATTTATGTTTTCTAATGCACGTTCACATGCGCTTGTTCCAACATCCTTTTTCGTTAGCCCAACCGCTTTTAAAATTTCTTCTGCTATTTGATAACTTTCAGGGTGAATACCTGTTCCATCAAGTGGATTTTTTGCTTCAGGAATGCGCAAGAATCCAATAGCCTGTTCATATGTTTTTGCACCGAGTCTTGGTACTTTCTTTAACTGCGTACGAGAAGTGAATTTTCCAACTTCTTCTCGAAGAGTCACCATATTCTCTGCTACAGATTTGGATAACCCTGATACATATTGTAGTAACGAAACAGAAGCAGTATTTACATCCACTCCAACTTGGTTTACAGCAGTTTCTACAATAAACGTTAAAGATTCCGCTAATTTCTTTTGTGAAACGTCATGTTGATATTGACCTACTCCAACCGCTTTTGGGTCAATCTTAACTAATTCAGATAATGGGTCTTGTATTCGTCTTGCAATGGAAACCGCACTTCTTTGTTCTACTTGTAAATCCGGGAACTCCATGCGTGCAATGTCGGAAGCCGAGTATACTGAAGCACCCGCTTCATTAACTATTACATATGATATATTTTTATCAGATATTTCTTTTAACACATCTGCTATAAACTGTTCAGTTTCACGAGATGCTGTTCCATTTCCAATAGCAATAATGCTAATTGGATATTTGTTTAGAATACTTTTTACAACCGCCTTCGATTTTTCAACATCCGGTTTTGGCGGATGAGGGTAAATTGCCGTTACATCAAGCATTTTACCAGTTTCATCCACAACCGCTAGTTTACATCCCGTTCGGTAGGCAGGGTCCACCCCTAACACCATTTTGCCGCGGATAGGCGGTTGTAATAATAAGCTTCTTAAATTTTCAGAAAAGATATGAATTGCTTGTGCTTCCGCTTTTTCAGTTAACTCATTTCTCAACTCTCGTTCAATTGATGGCTGAATTAACCGTTTGTATCCATCTTCAATTGCTTCTCTAACATAAGGTATGGAAGGCGAATTTGACTTTACTGGTATCCATGCTTTGTCCATAATTTGAAGAACACGATCGAGAGGTACATGTATTGAAACTTTTATAATTTCTTCCTTTTCACCGCGGTTCATGGCCAATGTTCGATGAGGGACGATACGATTTACAGGCTCCTCATATTCGTAATACATTTCAAACACTTTCTTTTCGTCTTTTTCGGCATTCTTAACAGTTGTTGTAACGCGCCCTTCTCTCCAAGAAAGTTTACGAATTTGATCACGTACTGTAGCATCATCTGCAAATATTTCGGCTAGTATATCTTTCGCACCCAAGATAGCATCTTCTACAGTAGTCACACCTTTTTCATTATCTAAATAGAGACTTGCCATCTTGCCGACGTCTTCATTAGTAAATTCCAGTAACTTATTTGCAAGTGGTTCTAATCCTTTTTCTTTTGCGATAGTTGCTTTTGTTCGACGTTTTTGTTTATAAGGACGGTATAAATCCTCAACACGTTGTAAGATTGTTGCAGCTTTTATTGCTTTTGCTAACTCTTCTGTTAATTTTCCTTGTTCCTCTATTAAACGAATTACTTCTTCTTTTCTTTGTTCAAGTTGTTGTATGTAGTGATATCGGTCTTCAATTGATTTAATTTGTACTTCGTCTAAAGATCCAGTAACTTCTTTTCGGTAACGAGCAATAAATGGCACTGTATTACCTTCCTCAAGTAACTTAATTACCGCTTCAGCTTGATGTGGCTTTACGTTCGTATCAACAGCAATCATTTGCAACATTTTTGGTCCAACCATTATTCCACTGCCTTTCATGTATATATTTACTCATTCTACCATTTACTATCCATTTACAACCAATATCTCTATTAATTAAAAACTAAAAAGCCTACTCTAAATGTTAGAGCAAGCCTTCCGTTAGACCCGACCACTCGATAAAACCGCTTTCTTGAGCTTACTTATAGCCTGTCTCTGAATTCGGGAAACATGCATTTGTGATATGCCTAATATTTCTCCGACCTGTTTTTGACTCATTTGTTGTAAATATGTAAGTTGAATAACTTCCTTTTCTCGTGGAGTTAACATATCCATCACATCTAAAACTACCATTCTCGAGTTAATCTGTTCATAACCACTTTCTTCTCTACCAACGAGATCTAACAATGTTACAGTGTTACCATCATTATCAGACTCTATTGACTTATCCATTGATAGGGCTTGATAGCTTCTACTCATTTCCATTGCTTCTAAAACATCTTCTTCCTGAACCCCTAAATAAGATGCGATATCTGGAATTGATGGTGATCGTTGTAATGAATTTGTTAAATGGTCAACTGCTGATTTTATTTTAGGGGCCAGCTCTTTAATTCTTCTGGGAACATGTACATCCCATGTTTTATCTCTTAGAAATCGTTTAATTTCTCCAACAATTGTAGGTATAGCAAACACTTCAAAGTTATTACTAATTGAGGGATCATACCTTCGAATTGCACCTAATAAACCTAACATTCCCACTTGGTATATATCATCATAATAATATTTACCATGAGAGTATTTTCGTGCAATTGATTCGACTATGTTTTCATAATAGAGAACTAGTTTTGTTTGAGCATCTTCAGACTTTGTTTCTTGAAATTTTAAAAATAATGCCTCAATTTCTTGTTTTGAAAGATTAGGTCGAGATCGTTTCGCCATACTCTTCCACCTGCTCTCCTCTGACATACTTTGTCATGAAAACAGTTACTCCACCCTCGTTATTCATTCTCACCTCATCCATTAAAGTCTCCATTAAATAAAGACCTAGACCACCTTCTCTTAATTGGGCAATATTTTCATTTTGCTTATACGGACCAGTTTTTAATTTTACTTCCTCAAAATTGAAGCTACTACCTTGGTCCGCTACCATTATTTCAATTTTTTGTTGATATAATCCGCAACCAATAACAATTTCACCTTCATCATGTTCATCATTGTAAGCATGATGAACTACGTTAGTTACTGCTTCACTAACAGCTATTTTTAGATCTTCAATTTGATCATATAAGAAACCTATTCGATTAGCTAACCCCGAGACAGCAAGCCTAATTACACTAACGTATTGTGGTTTTGCAGGGATTCGTAATTCAACATAGTCAAACGCCTTCATAGCCCTATTCCACCTTTTTCTCCTACATCAATATCCATTAACTCACTTAAACCTGTAATGACAAACAATCTTTTCAACCTAGCAGATAAACCTACAATTTTAAAATTTGAATTAGTTCTTGTTACCTTTTTATAGAAGGCTACAATTACCCCAAGGCTTGTACTATCCATATATACCACTTCAGATAAATCCAATTCAATTATCGCAAAGTTATTAATTTCAATAGAATCTAATTTGTCTCGTAATTTAGGTGCTGTAAAGGTATCAATTTCACCCATTACAAAAACACTTAGCAAATTACCTTCTTCACGAAAATGTATACTCATTTCCATTTTCGCAAACACCTCCATTTATACTAGTTCAATTCCCTTTATTCAGGGTTTTCAAACTAATTACTAGTTATTTTTTTAGAATTAAAATAGTAAAATCATCGTCAATATTATAATCTTGTAATCTTTGTAGTTCAAAATATATTCTTTCACACATTTCTTGTGCGGGAAGATGACGAAGAGAATAAACTGTTCGTTTAATAATCGAACGGGCTTCTAAAACATCACAGTTTCGTAATTCGGTAACACCATCTGTTATAATCATGACGAAATCGCCATCTTTCAGTTCGATGTCGAATTGCGGATACTTTACCTCTTGCATAACACCAAGTAGTAGCCCCTTACTTTCTAAATCATGAAAAGTCTCGTCACTAGCACGGAAAAATATCGCAGGTTCATGACCAGCGGAACCATACGTGAAAATATTTCGTCGTATGTCGTATCTGCCATAGAATGACGAAACAAACATACTATCATCAATACTTTTACCTATTATCCTATTTAAAACTTCTAATACACGTGAAGGGTTATTCTTAGCAAATTCAAGGGTATCTAAACCATTCTTCACTACGGACATACACAATGCAGCTGGTACACCTTTCCCTACAACATCAGTCACTGCAACACTTAGATAATTTTCTTCGTCATATAAAAAGTAAACATAATCACCGTTCATTTTCCGAATGGGTTTTGAGATCATCCCAATTTCAAGTTGTTCAAGTTTTGGTACATTTGTCTTTAGTAATAAGTTTTGAATTTTCGTTGCAATATCCATTTCAATCCGCATCTCTTCTTGTTTAACTAGCAGGCTCTGATGTTCTCTGAATTTAAGACCAAATTGAACCATAACCTCCGTTAAAAAATCATATGCATGCGGAAGCGTTTCAGGATAATCTTCATAAATTTCTAGAATTGCTTTTTTATGAATGTTAATTACATCTTCCGGGGATACATTTTTTATTATTAATTGACGTATAAAGTTTTGACCTATGTATAAATCTTGTTCATCTCTATTACTCATATAATCAGATAAAATTTGTTTATATTGAGTTAGTAACTGTTGCAATCGTGTCACCTCTTATGAATCCATTTTTCAATATGAATTTCCGTTCCCTTACCAATCTCAGAGTATATTTCAATAGAATCCATTAATCTTTTCACTCCTGGTAGACCAGCGCCTAGTCCATTAGATTGGTTAGCCGCCTCTTCCAATACACCTTTTACATCTAAAATTCCAGGTCCATGGTCTATCGCAGTTATATGAATTCCTACATTACCATCTTTTGTAATTGTTTGAATTTCAATTTTTCCAGTTTGTGCATATAAAAATATATTTTTAGCTACCTCGCTTATTGCAGTCGCAATCCTTGCTTGTTCTACTGTATCAAAGCCAATCAATTTTGCTGTCTCACGTGCGATTTGACGAGCTTTGATTATGTCCCATTCTGTATGTATTTCGACTGTTGATGAAGCGTACATTATTGCACCCCCTTATATTTGGTAATTTTGTGAATTTTTCTAGTATTTCTATTATATCATATCGGAACATTAGGCTGCTTTTACATAACAGCATTTGTTAGTGTTTTTACTCTTCAAAAAAGAAGAAAAGGTATCAGAGATTCTTACCTTCTGATACCTTTTCTTTCATTATGTATTCAAAATTTCATTAATCCTAAGCTTATTTCCAAAGCATCGTCCACTTTATCCATTAGTTCTTCATCTAACTGGGTAATCCGATCGGTTAGTCTAGACTTATCAATTGTACGCAATTGTTCAAGCAAAATTACCGAATTCCTTTCAAACCCATACTTTTTTGCATCAATTTCCACATGGGTTGGTAATTTTGCTTTTTGAATTTGCGCAGTAATCGCAGCGATGATTACCGTAGGACTAAATCGATTACCTATATCGTTTTGAATGATTAGAACGGGTCTTGTTCCGCCTTGTTCAGATCCCACTACTGGAGAGAGATCTGCAAAAAAAACGTCCCCTCTTTTCACAATCAAAATTTCATCCCCCGCTAACGAGACGCTCCACCGTATGCTCTGCTTCATATTCTGCATGTAGACACTCACTACTAATTGATAGATTAATTTGTGACATTTCTACATAGCCTTTCATTAAAGCTTCCCGTATTTGATTTGGTTGCTTGTGCGTTGATAATCTACGAGACGCAACAATAACGTATTCACTACTGCTTGTAGATTTATGCTCAAGTG
The DNA here is from genome assembly GCF_900291985.1 of Lysinibacillus timonensis. Classification (NCBI taxonomy): domain Bacteria; kingdom Bacillati; phylum Bacillota; class Bacilli; order Caryophanales; family Bacillaceae; genus Lysinibacillus; species Lysinibacillus timonensis. The sequence continues at coordinate 2,011,069 of NZ_LT985980.1, forward strand.
TTTGATTAAATTCCATTAACATTTCTTGAGGAAGCGTAAATCTAACTTCCTTTTCTTTTCGATTAACTTTTTTCGCGTACAAAAACAAGCACCTCCACAAAAAACCGTACCATTTCTTCTACCTATTCTATCATCGAAAATAGTAGTTGAAAAGACAAGATATTTTAAAATGTGACAATCCTTGTAACTATAGCGGTTTTTGTTGGAGATATTTGTCGTAAATTATTGTTTTTCGTAATATATTCTAGGCACTCTATCAGTTATGATACAGGGTATTTCATAGTTTATCGTTTCTAATCTAGTAGCCCACTCGTCAATTGTTATTTCTTGTTCAAATTGTTTTCCAATTAAAGTTACTTTCTCACCTATATTATATGCACATGGTAAAGCTATCATACATTGATCCATACAAATTCTTCCGATGATTGGTACTCTTTTTCCTTTTATTAATACATCTTGCCCACTTAATTTACGTATTAGTCCATCAGCATATCCAATAGGGATTGTGCCAACATACATAGGTTCTTTTGCAGTAAACGTTGCCCCGTAGCCGACAGATTCCCCTTTTTGTATACGTTTTACAGCAACAAGTTCAGTTTCTAATGAAAATGCTGACTTAACTGTAAACGGCAACCTTTCTTTAACAAAAGGTGAGGGAGCTAAACCATACATAGAGATTCCAAATCTTACTGCGTTAAATTGAAGTTTTTTATCCTTCATTAATATTGTTGCAGAGTTGGCAGCATGCACACAACGAGGTTTTTTAGGTAAAGATTGAAGAAAGGTTTCAAATTTCTTCACCTGGTTATTAAAGTAAGTTTCATCCTCTTCATCAGCAGTAGCAAAATGAGTAAATAAACCATCTACTAGCACGTTATTCGTATAGTTAATTTCCTGATAGAGATGTTCTAGTTCTTCTATTGAGGTAACACCGATTCTTCCCATTCCAGTGTCTACTTTAATATGTAATTTCAACTTATTTTTAGAGTGAATTTGCAAGCCTTTTACCCAATCCGCCGAATAAACCGTTAAGGAAATATTTTGTTCTGCTGCAACATTTGTAAACGATAAAGGAGAATATCCTAGTACTAATATTTCAATATCAGGAAAAAGCTTGCGGATATGGAGAGCCTCATCAGGAGTAGCAACAGCAAGCATTGTAGCACCTGCTTCTATTGCAGCTCTAGTAACTTCGGCATCTCCATGACCGTAAGCGTTCGCTTTTACAACAGCCATTATATGTACGTCTGGTTGAACAAATTCCTGTAGTTTGCGTACATTTTCTTTTATGGCTTCTAAATTAATCATTGCATGGGTTGGACGGTAGTGTGGTGTTGGTGTTGTCATTATTAATTCCCTCTTTTATTAAATTATAAACTTTAATTGGAATTCTTCTAGAATTTTTTGAAAATTTTATCGTTAGTAAAAACTTTTGTTAATATTATACCCGTCCAAGTTGTCACTTCAACAAATTATTTTAACCCACCTGGAACCACAGAGCTTGCAACTTCAATCATTTCTTCTCTTGTCAAGTTTTCTGAAGCAAGGAAGAATGATACTCCGTTTTGTTCCCAACTGATTGAATTGTCTGTAATAGCTCCGATAGTAAACCCTAAATCTGCTGGGTCCCCCGGTGCAAATACAGGAACTGTCGATTCTTCATTATATACGATTGGTTGTTCCATCAATGTAAAGGCTTTGTCACCTTCAAACGTTAAAATAACACGCTCTACTCCATCTTCAACAACTTGTTGTTCACCTACTAACGTTGTACCTTCCCACTGTACCATAGGGTAATGTACTTGGAACTCTTGAGTTTCTACAGTACCAGTACTATTACCACTTTCTTCTGTAAATTTCTCAACGGCATATTCCTCTTCTTTGTGTTCCATTGATAAATCAATGTTACTAAATGTAATGAGCAATTGTTCTTCTCCAGCTTCATTCATGACCGAAACAGATGTAGGAAGTTTTGTTTTCTTGTCTACAGTAATTTTTTGTGTTGGCATGACACTTTTATGGTTGTTGCGTGTCGCCGCTTGGAAAATGTAGTTACTTTCATCTTCTTCCATTACTACATTTGGATCTGCAAGTAAGTCTTCACCTAAAGCCCCAATTAAGTATGCTTGGCTATTTTGTTTTGGCCACTCGCTTTGGAACTTGTACGTCTTTTTGAGCGATGGTGTTACAACAAACACACCTTCTTTGTTACGAATAATCATTTGTGTTACATCTTCACCTTGTTGTGTTACTTGAACACGGTAGAAGTCTGGTTTCGTGTGCCACACGTTCACATCGTAAACTCTTGGTTCACTACCAGTTTTAATTTCCATTGTTGCATTTAATTCGTAACCATTTGCATTGCCCCATTTGTTACTTAAATCCTTCATCACATCTTCTTTTGACTGACTACCACAGGCAGCTACCAATAGTACACTTAACAACAATACAATAAGAGCAGTTAATCTTTGTCGCAAAACTCCATCCTTTCTACTTTCACTCGATACGACAAATATATGAGGGGTTGGCCAACTTTATGCTATTAGTTTTGGACAATGTACTTGTTTTTTGTTGAACTTTATTAGGACATTAAAATAACTTGCGCTGCTGCATATTCTTTTGAATGCGTTATACTAACAAACCCTTTAACAGTCTGACGATTGAAATATAGAATTGGTTTCCCTAGTTCATCATTCAATATTTCTATCTGATGAAATTCACAACCCTCTCGAATGCCAGTACCGTTTGCTTTAGAATATGCTTCTTTTGCTGCAAATCTTCCTGCTAAAAACTCAATTTTTCTTACGCTTGATAATTGGTTATATATATCTAGTTCCCGAGTAGATAATATTCGAGTTCTAAACTTATCAGTTAAATCTGCCTTTTTGATCCGCGCAATCTCTATAATATCTAAACCTATCCCTTTTATCATAGACGTTCTCCTTTCATTCTTCCTTTAATACAATGTATAATGATGATATAAAGTGAAACTTCCATCAGTGGAGGTTCACCAAACCCGAGTAATGGTTAGTTGAACCCATCGGGGGTGTTAGCGTCCTTCAAACTCCCACATTCCGTTTTGACTATTAGGGTGGGAATTTAACGGACAGTTGCACCGGGATAAATTGAGGTGGATATATGTTTATTAGAAGAGAGAATTTTAAGCAATATATTAGGCTCTACCCTGTCGTCTCTACCATCATTGCAATCAATCTGATTATTTATATTTTAACAATACCATCAGATTTAAGGGATATCATATTTGCGTACGGTATGAGTATTAATTATGCTATTGGCTATGGTGAATGGTGGCGCGTTGTCACTTCCATTTTTATACATGCAGATTTTTTCCATGTTCTATTTAATATGTTTTCTTTATTTTTATTTGGTCCTGAACTTGAAAAAATTGCAGGGAAAGCTAGATTTCTAACAATATTCTTACTTGCAGGTATATTTGGAAATGTTATTACCTTTGTCACTCAACATAGCTTTTACGCCAGTGTAGGTGCAAGTGGTGCAATTTACGGATTATTTGGGGCTTACGCTGCACTAGTTTATTACACTCGTCATACTATGCCTCAATTAAAACAAATCATCATGCCACTTATTATAATTAGTGTAATATTAACATTTTTACAACCAGGAATTAATATAGCGGGTCATTTAGGCGGATTAGCGACAGGTTTTATTATTGGTTTAGTTTACTTTACACCAAAAAACATTATACGATGGCGTAATAAAAGATAACAAAAGCAAACGGGCTGTCCTGAAAGTCAAACTTTCTGACAGCCCGTCTTATTTTTCACTCTAGAAAAATTCACAAAGAGTGATGTCTCAAAAGTGCTTTTATGACGGTTGGTTCTAAGAATGTTTAAACCAGCTTAGAAGTGTGTCGGCGTCCTCTACATTTATATGGTTAACTTTAGCAGTAGCTCCCGTCATACCGGACATCACAGTTGCATTCACAGTAGCTACTCTCCTTTTTCTTTGGAATAGACTCTGTTTTTGCACAACTACTTGTATACGCTTCTTTTCCACTACAAAGGTTACTTTACTAAAAATTCGGTAAACCATTGTTAATTGATGATTTTTAACCTCATATCCTGTTGTTTTATATTGCCATTTTCCTAAGAGAATAATTGGAATAATAAATAAAATAGGTAACATACCAATCGGATAATAGACATACGAACATATACCTACTACCGGCACTAACCAAATTAAATAAACACGATAGAAGAAATGCTGTGACTTTGATGGAGGTCTTGTTAGTTGAAATTCCCATTCAAATTGAGGAAACATTGTTCCTAATACAGAGTTTAGCCGTTCTTTCCTAATTAGCGGAAATAAAACCATTTTCTTATCTCTCTCACCTTGTGCTCCTCCTGCACTTTCAACAACCACACTCGCAAAGCCAAACATTTGCCTAATTGGGTTTTCAATTACTTTAATTGCTTGAATACGATTATATGGAATGGTGACACGTTTCTTCTCAAGAAGCCCTCTTGTAATCGTAATTCTATCTTCCTCTTCACTTACAGCAAAATCATGATAATTTAAAAGTGTTATTACAATTGAAGCGCACCAAGCCAATAATAACGCAATGACAATACCAAATAAGATAACAAACGCACCAAACTGGATATATGCTGAAATTTCTTCAAATATCCAATCATAAGGGATGTACTCAGCAAATTGAGATAAGATTGCAGCCATCCCCGCTAAAAACACACCCATACTATTAGAAGTTGTAGCTAATAGGACTAAATCTTTCGTAGATAATTTATGAATGACTTTTATGGTTTCTTTGTTGGGCTCACTACCACCCTCGTATAATTCGTCTAATACCTTTTCCTTCTGTTGATTTTTAAATTTCTGCAATTCAAGTTCAATCTGCTTAACAGCTTCTTTAGTAACCGCAGTTAGCTCTACCTCAGGTTTGCCATTTTTATTACCCGCTGTTTCAACCATTACTTGAACTAGATTAAACAGTTGATGAAATACGCCTTCTTTATAATTCAGACTTTGTATACGTTCGAATGGAATATATCTTTTTTTCTTTACAAATAATCCAAATTCAACTCGAATCTCATTATTTTCAAACCAATATACAAAAGTCCACCACTTAATAACTCCTAAAACTAGGTAAGTGAAAACCGGAACTCCAACAATTAGCAAGGGGAAAACATCTCGCCAAAAATTAATGGTGTTTGAATCGGGAGTATTCACAAAGTTGGAGATTAAAATGATAACAATCGGAATAATTAACTCTTTAAGCCCTTTAATGAAGTTAATAACAGCAGAAATCGGATGTAATTTGTATTTTTGTTTAGACATCATCTTCCGTCACCCTTGCTAGCACAGAAATACGTTCTCGCAACTGATCGGCATCTTCTGATAATAACATTGGAATTACATGAATGGTCGCCGCTGTAGAGATTGAAACATTAGCTAAACTATATCTTTTCAGTATAGGACCTTGACTAGTATCAACATGCTGTACCCGAATCATTGGAATAATGGTTTTCTTAACAATAATTATGCCACTTTGAGTTTCTATTTCATGCTCTCGTACATCATACCGCCAATGTCGCCATCTTAAATTCGGAATAATCCATATGGTCGCAATGGCATCGATGATCACAATCCCTACTAGTAGATAATAAATAAAAATTGGCCATTTATACCAATAGGCGATTACACTAATACCAACAGCTATAAATAAAGCAATTATTGTACCGATTACACCGTATAAGCGCCAAACCGAAAGTCCTTTAATAGGGATTTGGTTGACTGGCTCACTCATCATCAGGATCACCTCTACTCTCTCTTTTGTACATACGATTAATCATATATTTACGTTTCAAATAATAGCCAATTTTTAACAATAGAAACATTTCCAACAATCATTTATTAACCACAAAAAAGCCGACTCATTAGAGTCGACTTTCTTTTCAATAATTAACTATCGCGACGGCGGGGACGACGACGTTCGCTACCTTCACGGCGACCACCTTCACGACGGCCCGCGCGCTCACCACCACGTCCACCAGATCGATTACCGCCACGTCCACCGTCTCTTCGAGGACCACGATCACGTCCTCCACGGCTACTTGTGCGCTCTTTTCTCATTGGCAACGGACGTTCTTCCGATATCGTTACCGGTGTATCATCAGGTTCTTTAGTCATAGACTTAATGGCTGCTGCAACTAAATCAACTGCATCATAATTTTCTAAAAGCTCGTTTGCTAAAATACGATAATCACCTAAATCATTTGCCTGAACGATTTCTACTAACGTCTCCATCGCTTGCTGTTGTTGGCCAGCTAAAGCCTCTGATTCAGAAGGTGGACGAAGTGGAGTCATACGTTTTTTCGTTGTTTCTTCAACGATACGTAAATAGCCCATTTCTCTTGGAGTTACAAACGTAACAGCAAGGCCTGATTTTCCAGCACGTCCTGTACGTCCGATACGGTGAACATAACTTTCCGGATCTTGTGGAATATCAAAGTTATAAACATGTGTAACACCTGAAATGTCAAGTCCACGTGCAGCGACATCAGTAGCTACAAGAATATCGATTTTGTTCTCTTTAAATTGACGTAATACTGAAAGACGTTTTGCCTGACTTAAATCACCATGAATCCCTTCAGCTAAATAACCACGTAGTGTTAATGCTTGCGCTAATTCATCTACACGACGTTTTGTACGACCGAAAATAATTGCTAATTCTGGTTGGTGTACATTTAATAATCGCGATAAGATATCGAACTTTTCACGTTCTTGAGATTTAACAAAATATTGATCAATATTTTCAACTGTCATTTCTTTTGATTTAATTTTTACTTCTTCAGGGGTTTTCATAAAATTCGTTGCAATTTTACGAATTGCAGGTGGCATTGTAGCTGAGAATAATAATGTTTGTCTTTCCTCAGGTACTTTTTCTAAAATTGCATTGATGTCATCAATGAATCCCATGTTCAACATTTCATCAGCTTCATCTAAAACGAGCGTCTGAACATTTTCAAGTTTTAATGTATGACGATTAATATGGTCTATAATTCGGCCTGGTGTACCTACGATAATTTGCGGTCTATTTTTTAATGCACGAATTTGGCGACCGATATCTTGTCCACCATATACTGATAAAATTTTTACACGTTTATCATATCCGAGTTTGTAAAGTTCTTCTGATACCTGAATGGCTAATTCACGAGTAGGAGCGATTATCAATGCTTGAATCGCAGGGTTTTTAGTGTCTATCTTTTCTATTAGTGGAATACCAAATGCAGCAGTTTTACCAGTACCTGTTTGGGCTTGACCAATAATGTCTTTACCCTCCATGGCAAACTTGATAGTACCTTCTTGGATTGGTGTGGCTTCTTCAAATCCCATACGTTGCAAAGAACGTAAAGTTGATTCACTAATGTTTAATTCTGAAAAATTTGTCAAACTCTTCAATCTCCTTTTTCCTTTAAGTTGACAAATGGTTACATTCAGATGAAGTATATTCGGCAATTCGAGCCTATGTCTTGGAACGTTTCCGTTATTAAATCAATCTCTACTTTCAAAGAGAGCAATATTATATGAAAAGGAAAGCCCGGTCTTTGCCGAGCGGTTCAATTCTACAACTTAACAATTGATTGTTTTTAAAATAGAATAAAACCGTAAATTCAAAAAAAAGCACTCTTCAATATTTATATGAAGAGCCTTCGCAAAATGTATCCATTGCTTTTCATAGTCTATCATGTGCATGTTCTTATTTCAATGATAAAGCTCTTGTAGTAAAATTATTTTCCTTGTAAAAATTTTAATATCTCTGGAAACCACACTCCACAATCGTCACTATAACAAATATGATGCTTACCATTAGGCGAAAAGAATATGTACTTTTCACTTGATGGTAGTTGATTGTAAAGATAATTTGCTGTTGCGTATGGCACAATACCATCGCATTTTCCTTGTACAATATATGTGGGCACATTTATTGAACGAATAAGTGGAGTAACCATTCTTACTATCCTCATAAACTGAACAGCGCTACTAACAGGTACGTTATTTATTTTGTGCTCGTATCGTTTAAATAATTCGTTATCTATTAGATGCCCATTAATTGCATCTTTTACTAAGAGGTGAAGATCTTTTAAGAACTGTTTAGGAGCAATATACTTCGCGGCAGCACTAAGTAATACAATTTTGTTTACCTTATATTTATTAGCTAAGTATAAAGCTATAACCCCTCCCATAGAAAATCCAACAACAATAATTTCATCTGCTACCTTTAACAGTTTTCGATACGCTATTTCGGCATCCAATAACCAATGTTCAGCTGTATATCCGTTTAAGGAAAGAATTTCACCATGACCACAAAACGTTGGACACTCAATTATCCAGTTTGTATGTTCTTTTATATAATTTGCTAAAGGTTTTACTTCATATGGACCACCCGTAAAACCATGTAACATTAATATTCCTTTTGCCATGGTATCCTCCATATAAAAAAGTTTCAAAGTAATCTCGTTACTTTGAAACTTTTTGTATTAACTAAATCTTTCTAGTATTTTTTCCAGTTTCATTCCTCGAGATCCTTTTAATAAGATTAAAGATTCACTAGTTGCATTCAGTTCAATCATTTGTGAAATTTCATCATATTTATCAATCGAGTGGATTAATCGATCCACAGAAAATTTGGATGCTAGTTTATCATATAACCATTTCATGCGAGGGCCAAATAAACATACTGTACTAATTTTAGTTTCATCGATTGTATCAGCAATCTGTTCATGGAATTGTTGTTCATTATCACCTAGTTCAAGCATGTCACCTAAAACTAGCCACTTGTCAGGTCTTATATTAGATGATTGTATAAACTGAATTGCTGCAGTCATAGATGTAGGTGCAGCATTATAAGCATCATTAATAAATAATATGCCATTATCCGTCGGAACTAGCTGCATGCGCATATCTGTAAGTTTTGCTTGTTCTAGGCCAAAGTGAATTTGGTCATCACGAAGTCCAATTGATTTAGCAACCAACATTGCACTCAATGCATTTTTCACTTGATGCTTCCCTAAAATAGGTATCGAATATTCCCCGTTTAGTTCTCCGCGCACATCAAAACGGCTACCATTTTCAGTGGTCACTATACTTGAAGCAACTAATGAATTTTCTTGTTTAAACCCAAACGATTCGACATTTAGGTTCGGTTCTTCCCCGACTAAAGCTTGTAATAAAGGTTCATCGCCATCATAGAACAACGTCCCGTGTTGATCGAGACCTTTAATAATTTCAAACTTTGCTTTGGCGATTCCTTCTCTTGAACCTAAGTCTTGTAAATGGGCCTCACCAATATTTGTAATAACTGCATAGTGAGGTCTTGCTAAAGTAGATAAAAATTCAATTTCTCCAAAGCCACTCATGCCCATTTCTAAAACAGCAACCTCAGTATCTTCATCTAGAGATAGTATTGTAATGGGTAATCCTAGTTGATTGTTAAAATTGCCGATTGTTTTTTGCACTTTATAATAGGGTGACAAAGCACTAGCTAAAATATCCTTCGTTGAAGTCTTCCCATTGGAACCAGTAATACCTACAAAGATCGCTTTGTGTTCATCACGATAGCAACGCGCCATTTGTTGCAAAGCAATTTCAGTATCATCTACATAGAGAATCGGAAAATTAGAAGGTGGATGCGGTTCATCTTTAAGCCATAGTGCTGCCGCCGCGCCGTTTTGAATCGCTTGATTTATATAGTGATGACCATTTACCTTCTCCCCGCGAAAAGGTATAAACAAATCTCCTTCTTTTATTGTACGTGTGTCAATTGAAACACCTGTTATGACTAGATGATTATTTTGTTCACTATCTATATTTAACCAGTTTGCAATCTCTTTAAATGTCTTTTTCACGGCTCAAACCTACTTTAATCTTTATTGTATTGGAGTAATTGTTTTTCTTCATAGCGTTCAATAGCGAGATCAATTAACGTATCTATTAGCTCCGGATAGCTTACCCCGCTATTTTGCCATAATAAAGGATACATACTTACAGGAGTAAAACCTGGCATCGTGTTAACTTCATTAATATATACTTCATCCTGATCAGTTACGAAGAAATCTGAACGAACTAAACCCGAGCAGTCTAATATTTTGAAAGCTCGGATAGCCATATCACTCATAGTCGTTACAACTTTTTCAGAGACTACAGCAGGGATAATCAATGAAGTAGCGTTATCTTTATACTTCGACTCATAATCATAGAATTCTGTATTTGGTTTAATTTCCCCTGGTACAGAAACTCTTGGCTCATTATTTCCTAATACACCCATTTCAATTTCTCTTGCCGTAATACCCTTTTCTACTATGATCTTTCGGTCATACTTCAATGCAAAATTAACAGCATCAATTAATTGTTCTTTATTAGAGGCTTTACTAATTCCCACACTTGAGCCTAAATTAGCGGGTTTTACAAAAACCGGCCACGATAGCTCCCTCTCACATTTATCCACAATTGATAATTGTTCTTGTTCCCATTCATGGCGTAAAAAATGTACATATGGCACTTGACTTAAACCAGCAATCTCAAATAATTGTTTCATAACAACCTTATCCATACCGGCTGACGATGCCAATACACCATTACCTACATAAGGTAAGTTAAGCACTTCTAATAAACCTTGAACTGTGCCGTCCTCACCGTTCGTACCATGTAATAATGGAAAAATTACATCAAAATGTGTTTGTTCATTGTTTTGATTTACAATAAATTTTGCAATATTATTTGGTTTGCTTGTTAATTTTGAATTGATTTGCAATTGTTCTACCGTTTCAGCTGGCTCTGTTAATTGCGAACCCTGTCTCCATTCACCCTCTAACGTAATATATATCGGATATACGTCATATTTTTCGAAATCGATTGCTTTATTTACTGCTAACGCGGTTGATAAGGAAACTTCATGTTCAGCAGACTTACCACCGTATAACAATCCGATTCTTTTTTTCATAGTTTGACCTCCAAATGTTGAATAATTCAAAATTTACATAAAATTAAGATCCAAGGGATACGAAAAAACTCCCTGTCGTGTTATTGGATTTACCATTGACAGCGAGTACTAAGGGATTATTAGTTCATCAAAATTTTGATTTAATATTACATCTAAATCATCCCATACTTCATCAGGGAAATCATTATCAGCCAAAGTTCGGATTTCAATTCCAAACCTTTTAGGCTTATCTAATTTGCATAGCGACAGAAGCGCACCATCCTTTGCATATGTGCGATATGCTTTCAAAAAATCTGGGTCTAGCATTGGTAACGTATCTTTTGATTTTTTTCTAAAGAAACCACCGTTTCCTTCTTTTTCTTTAATAATCATATTCAAGATATTTGCAATAACAAGTTCTGCCTCATCCAAATTTTTAAAGTAAACTTTCATTAACTTTTCACTTTCAGAAGAGTAGTAAACATAGCGATTTTGAAGTTTTTCAAAGAAAGGTAATCCGATTGGTTCTTTTTTGTGACTAATATATAGTAACTTTGCTTGTTCCATTGGAGTTAGTTGGTCTAAGTTCTTTTCATGTACAAAATCAACCCAACAAAGATCACTTGTTGTATCTGATATTTTTTTTACAAAGTTATGTAATTCTTCATATGGTATAAAATCAAATTGCGTGTGCATATTAAAAGACCCATCTTCGTAATTATGCTTCAGTAGTAGAAGATTAGGTACTGGAGAAATAGACGATATAAATTGTCTAAAAGTTAAACCGCTGAAAATGACAAATTGATCTACCTCATTCATATGTACATATAAATGATGAATGAAGTCTTCGGAAACCTTTTTCTTTTTTGACATCCTGTTCACACTCCAATAGATAGCTACAAAAGATATTATATGATGTATCGATTAAATTTGAAACATATTCATCGGTTTTTCGTTATAACATTATGCATATCCTTAAAGACACATTATACGTTATAATATGTTACAGTGAGCAAAGATTTGTAATAACGTATCGTAATTTACGAGTAAATCGAATAATAGGTGAAATAAATGGAAAACAATCGTAATTTCACGAAAAGGCTTGATTGGCCTCTCGTTTTTATATTATTTGCATTTTTAATTGTCAGTTTACTAGCCATTTCATCCGCACAAACGACTGGTCAATATGGTGGCACTAATTTTGTCATTAAACAACTACAATGGTATGTAATTGGCTCATTTATCGTTGCGTTTGTTATGTATTTCGAACCTGACCAATATAAAAAAATGTCTTGGTATTTATATGGCTTTGGTATCTTTCTATTACTAATGCTTATTTTTATGCCTGAAGGGAAAGGGCAAATCGGAGAACCTATAAATGGAGCAAAGAGTTGGTACCAATTACCCTTCGCAAGTATACAGCCTGCCGAGTTCATGAAAACCTTCTTCATATTGGCTGCAGCAGATTTAATTAGTAAGCACCATGAAAAGTACGTTGTTAAATCCATAAAGTCGGATTTTCTATTGCTTATCAAACTTGGCATTACATTATTTATCCCATTAGGATTTATCGCTACACAGCCCGATTTAGGGTCATCTCTTGTATTTTTAGCAATTACTGCTGCATTAGTTATTGTCGCGGGGATATCCTGGAAAATTATCGTTCCTATTTTTGCAGGAGCTGGAGTTATCGGCGGATCATTATTATGGATGGCTGTCTATATGCAAGATTTCCTAGAGGATAAATTTGGTTTTCAACCATATCAATTCGCACGTATATATTCATGGCTTGATCCCTATTCATATCCTGCAGATGACGGCTATCATTTAATTACATCATTAAACGCTATTGGTTCTGGCGAAATTTTCGGAAAGGGATACATGAGTCGTGAAGTATATGTTGCAGAAAACCATACAGATTTTATTTTTGCTGTTATAGGTGAAGAATGGGGCTTCATTGGCGCAAGCCTTGTTATTTGTTTGTTCTTCTTGCTCATCTATCATTTAACAAAAACAACTTTGACATTAAAAGATCCATTCTGTACTTATGTTTGCGCTGGGATTATTGCTATGATTACATTCCACGTCTTTGAAAATATTGGAATGACCATCCAACTATTACCAATAACAGGGATACCGCTACCTTTCATAAGCTATGGTGGTAGTTCTTTGATGGGCAATGCCCTTGCAATCGGTTTAGTATTTAGTATGAAATTCCACTATCGAACTTATATGTTTTCAGCACTGGATGAAGACGAGTAAAAAAAAACCCGACTAGCAATAGTCGGGTTTTTAAACTTCAAATTTGGTTTGAATGATAGTATTTATACTTGTGGGGTTTGTGTTGGTGGTGTTAATACTTTTAATATTTCAAGACGCGATTTTGTGACAGATGCAGTAACACCTAACTTTGATAAATTTTTTACAATTTTTTTTAAGTTTACTTCCTTCGTCATACTTCCACCTAACCTTTCCTCGTTATTAGTAACGTTTTTAAGTAAAAAAAGTTTCAAGTGTTTTGCGTGACAATTATTCTGAAACAATCATAACATTTATTTCCTTAAAAATATTTTTCAATTATGTTACAACTTTCTAAATGTCAAGGATTTTGCCTCTAACATATGTTTTATCGTTCTCATGAATTATCACACGATTATATCGACACTAGTTTATTCCATTTAAATTAACTTTAATCAATTAAATTTAATATTTTGAATATAAGTTACATTAGGGGCCTAAACTGCTTCATTATTTGGGTAAAATGAGCCTAATTAGTGTACAGCAAAGAAAGTAGGTTCAATTTCTTTTATGAAAAAAGATATACTCTTACTCATGTCTATTCAATTTCTTGTTTACCTCGGTTTTGGAATAATCATACCCGTATTACCTGAAGTTATTGTGCAACATCAATGGGATGAAATTCATGTAGGGGGACTTCTAACTGTCTATGCATTGGCTAGTTTTTTCACCGCACCCTTATGGGGATCATTATCTGATAATATAGGAAGAAAACAACTTATCCTAACCGGACTAATTGGTTTCTCACTAAGCTTTGTATTATTCAGTATTTTTATTGATAACTTATGGATGTTATATATATCTCGAATTGTGGGCGGACTTTTTTCCGGAGCCCTTTATACCGCGGTTACTGGGTTTATTAGTGATATGTCGACAAATGAAAATCGTAATATGTATATGGGCTATATGGGTATGTCTATAGGATTAGGTTTCATCTTCGGTCCTGCAATTGGGGGAGTTTTAGGGCATATTAGTTTGCAATTACCATTTACCATATCTGCTATATTGATTGCACTATTATTTATTTATGGACTTCTAGTATTGAATGAACCAAATCGTGTTGGCGAGGCAAATAAACGAAAAATTATCCCTGCAGGGGCATCTAAACTTTTTAGATACCGAATTCGATATCTTTTTATGCTTTCGTTTGTTGTTACGTTTGTTCTTGCAGGAGTGGAGGCAACATTCCAACTTTTTCAAATTAGTAAAATCGGTATTACTCCATTACAATTAGGCCTTCTTTTTATGTTTAGTGGCTTTATTGATGCCGTCGTTCAAGGAGGCGTTGTAAGGAGAATTAAAGATGGTACTGAAGCAAAATGGTTAATGGGAGCACAAGTAATTACCGCCATTGGGTTGTTCTTGATAATTTTGACACCAACTTTATTCATTGCTGGTCTAGCACTTTGTATATTTACTGCAGGAAACGCCTTAGCAAGAACTTGTGTTGTTTCCTTAACGACAAAAGAATCTGGTGGTAAATACGGAACAGCAGCCGGATTGTCCTATTCAATGGATAACTTAGGTCGTATCATTGGTCCACTTTTATTCACATCATTGTTACAATATAAACCTTCATTGGGCTATTCAGTTTCTATCATCATAACGATTTTCTCAATTGTATTAATTATTTTCTTTTATCATTCCAGAAAAAGTTTGAGAAGTTAACATGATTTACCAAACCATCACGTATAATTTATACGTGATGCATTTTCTTTATTAAGATGTTTAAATAAGTGCAATTAATGGAAATTATATACTATATATTTATCATTATATAAAACTTATATATTGGTTGTTATTTTCGGAGGAATAGGACGAATGAAATTACCTAAACATCTTGATTTACCATTTGAATTGGAGATTTTTCGACATAGAATAGAATCTTCTATACTCCCTTCTGTACAAATTGCTCCACACTTTCAAAAAACCTCAATACTCGATAGTAAATTTTCAGGAATACCATACCTACCCAAAAACTATTCCTACCCAAAAGATCTTGACGGGAATAATATGTTTCTTTTAGCACAAATTAATTTTTCACAGGTACAACTTGGTTACCCTTTTCCTAACCATGGTCTATTGCAGTTTTTTATCTCACCACTAATCTGCAAACGAAATAGTATACTTGAGGAGCATATATTTCAACATTATTTTAAGGTACGTTACTACTCAGATATACAAATTGGCAATCACTTTTCTGAAGATTTCGCACTATTCGACAAGGAGATTTGGAATTTCCCTATTGGAAATGAAATGAAATTATCCTTTAAACATCAAATTGAGCCTGTTTCCGCTTTAGACTATCGAATCGATCATTTTTTGCAAACACCACTTGCACATTATCCTGCTTATTTCGACAACGAGAGGACCTTAGAGGATGTATATTTAGAACACTTTCTTGGGGCCGAACATAAAATAGGTGGGTACCCATATTTCATTCATAACGATACTCGCAAACGTTCACCTTTTTTCAAAAGGTTTGATACACTATTATTGCAAATAGTCTCAAATGATGCACACAATATAATGTGGGGCGACTCAGGTGTCGTCAAATTTTTCATTAACCATCAAAAATTATTAAATCTTGATTTTACAGACGTATATTTAATTGCCGATCAATATGAATAGATTTAATTCATATTGATCTTTCCAAATATTATCATTTTATGTCTTTCCTTGTAATCATGTATAATATTTTTATAAAAATTAAGTAGGTGCGATAGTAGTGAGTATCCTCTTTAATCCTTATGTTATCTTACCCATTCTATTTATTATCAATTTGTTCCTCGCCATCACGGTTATATTTTTGGAAAGAAAAGATGCTTCCTCAGCATGGGCTTGGATACTCGTGTTGTTCTTTTTGCCATTTCTAGGCTTCTTGTTGTATCTATTACTTGGAAGGCAACTTCGAAAAAAACACTTATTTAGGTGGGATGGACAAAAAGATATTGGGATTGACAATTTAATAAGCTATCAAATTGAAGCTATTGAAAATGATACACTTGATTTTCATGATGATTATGTAGAAGGACACAAAAGCCTCATTCACATGAACTTAAAAACAAGCAATTCTGTATTAACTCAAGATAATTATGTTCAAATATTTAATGATGGCGCAGAAAAGTTTGAATCTTTACTCGAAGACATATTAGCCGCGAAAGACCATATCCATATTCAATATTATATTTTTAAATTGGATAATTTAGGACAGCGTATTCTTCAGACATTAATAAAAAAAGCTAAACAAGGTGTTAAAGTTAGGATTCTTTACGATGAAATGGGCTCTCGAGGGCTTAAAAAACGCAAATTTAAAGAACTTATTGATCTAGGTGGAGAAGTTGAAGTATTCTTTCCATCCGTATTGCCTCTCTTTAATCCAAGATTAAATTTCCGTAACCATCGTAAGATTGTCATTATCGATGGTAGAATCGGATATATTGGGGGATTTAACGTTGGAGATGAATACTTAGGATTAAATAAAAAGTTTGGTTATTGGCGTGACACGCACTTGAGAGTAGAAGGCAGCTCCGTTCATCCATTACAAACAAGGTTTCTACTTGATTGGAATCAAGCGAGTCACAATAGTATCGATTATTCCGATAAGTACTTTCCTGCTATTCCAAAAAAAGGGGACGTTGCACTACAGATTGTTTCTAGTGGTCCAGATACTGATTGGCCCACAATTAAAAACGGTTACTTGAAATTACTAATGAGCGCGAAACGCTATATTTATATACAAACACCTTATTTTATTCCTGATAGCAGTTTCTTAAATGCCATTGAGATTGCAACTCTTTCCGGTATCGACGTTCGTATCATGATACCAAACAAACCGGATCACATGTTCGTTTATTGGGCTACCTATTCATATGTTGGTGAGCTACTAAAAGCTGGAGCAAAAGTATATATATATGAAAAAGGATTTATCCATGCAAAAACCATTGTCATAGATGATGAAGCGTCCACTGTAGGTACTGCAAATATCGATGTTCGCAGTTTTAGCTTAAATTTTGAAGTGAATGCATTTATTTATAACCGTTCTATTTCTCACGAGCTAGCTGAAGTTTTTGAAAAAGATATATTCGATTGTTCGGAGTTAACTTTAGAAATGTATAATAACCGCCCTAATATTATTAAAATTAAAGAATCTGTTTCTCGTTTACTTACTCCAATATTATAAGCATACCTTACATCTAGTTATTTGAACTCGGACATCATATAATTCAAAAAACGGCACTCCATAGTTCGGAGTGCCGTTTTCATTACTGTATGCCTAAAAATTCTTCTAATGTTAGTCCCGATTCTTTAACTGCTGTGGCAACTGGAATTCCTAAATAGCGGAAATGCCATGATTCATACATATATCCTGTAATTTTCTCTTTGCCTTTTGGATAACGTAATATAAACCCATAGTTATGTGCATTTTCTACCAACCATTTACCCGCTGCAGTTTCGCCGAATTCACTCGTTAACCATAAGTCTTCCCTACCAACTTCTCCTATATCAAAAGCAAGTCCGGTCTGGTGTTCTGAATATCCCGGCCTAGCACTATAACGATCTGCATTATCTTTACCGTCTCGCTGTACATATCGATTATATAAAGTCTGTTGATAGTCGTAGGACCTAAATGTACTGAATGCAGTAAGTTGAATACCTGCCTTGCTTGCTGCAACAGCCATCTCCTCATATGCTACACGAGCTTCTACATCCTCACCAGGATTGAAGTTTTTTGGAAGTGGATATTTTTTATTTGCTATCAATATCCCATCAATATAGGTAGGCTCAGATGGTAACTTTTGACCTACAATATAACCGTTTTCTTCTTTTTGTGTACTATTTTCTGTTGTATTTGTAGTTATGTTAACATTACCCTTATCTTGTTGTTTTTGTTGTTCTTCCACTTCTTTTTTTACAGAAGGAGCGACAGGACTAGGGTTTTCACTTGCGTTATCGTTAATAGACTGTTCAGCCTCATCATTTACTTTATCTTCTACAGTAGTTTCAGGTTCATTTAACTTTTCTAATTGGTTGAATTGTTCTTCGTTTTTCACTTCAACAGTTTCTGATTCCTTGCCAGAAAAAATTAGAATTATAATTATTGCAATTACTAAAATAGAAATCGTGAGTATCGCTAAAGTGGAATTGATTTTATTAGATTTCGAGGATTTCTTCATTATGTATTCCTACTTTCTATAACAATGACTCTATTTTAGCATTGTTTTATAGATTTGACTCTATCAATTTAATAGAATCAATCTATTTTAGTAGAAAGCTATAATAGTAATTATCAATGGCTTTAATAATTGCTATTTCAATTAAAACATGCGTTATATTAAATTGCCTTCTTATAATAGAGTTTTTTGAACAATATAAAAGACCGTCTAAAATCAACTTTTAGACGGTCTAAGCTACTAGTTTGCTTCAACTTTTTCTGGATGATTTGAATAAAATTTACGACCAATGTACGTTTGGATAATTAATAAGATACCACTAACAGACCAATAAAGTGGTAACGCTGCCATAGATGAAATAGAAATAATAACAATCATAATCGGTGATATATAAATCATCATTTTCATCTGAGCTTTTTGTGCCTCAGGTACAGTCCATAATGATACTTGGGCTTGTAAGAAATATACGATACCTGCAATGGCAGTCATTAATATATCGGGTGTTCCTAAGTTAAACCATAGGAACTCATGTGATTTCACATCCGCAGAGTAGAGGATGGCAAAGTATAACCCCATAATAATTGGCATTTGAATAATCATCGGTAAACAGCCCATATTTAACGGGTTAATACCGTTATCACGATATAGAGCAAGCATTTCTTGCTGTATTGCCATTTGTTGTTCTTTTGTTTCAGCCGCTTTCAATCTTGCCTGAATCTCATCCATTTTTGGTTTTACGATATCCATTTTAGATTTCATCAAAGATTGATTACGATAATTTTTAAGCATTGGAGGCATTAGAATTAAACGAATTGCAACCGTTATTGCAATAATGGCTAGTCCGTAACTACCCCCAAATAAAGCCCCGAGATAATCTAGTAAAAAATCCATTGGTTTTACAAAAATGTTATAGAAGAATCCTTCTTGATTTTCTACAGATTGACATCCCGTTAAAATGAATAACAATGCGCCAAGCATAGAGAATAACAGTAGTTTTTTCATTTCTCCACCCACTATACGTTTTTACTATGTTGAAGTATACAGTAATAAGGTTAGTCTTATCAAATAGCAGGTGCATTTGAGGCTAAATCTTTTTAGTTCTAAACCAAGATCATAATTGATTGCCCTGCAATTTTAGGAATTTTATACATTTTCATATTCAACATCATTTATTTCGAATCTATAAAACTCATGATGTAATTCATCCCTAAAGTGTTTTGGTGTAACCCCTGTGTACTTTTTAAAAATTCGAGTAAAGTAGCTTTGGTTACAAAAATGAAACTGTTCAGAAATTGAAGTGATGCTCTTGTTAGTATGTCTTAAATAATATTGCGATTCTTCAACTCTTCGAACATTTAAATACTCTACTAATGTAATACCTACATGCTCTCTAAAAATACGTGATAAATGACTTGTACTAATATGGAATTTATTCGCTATACTTTCAACTGTTATATCTTTTTCAAGCTCATCGTTTATGTACATGATTACTTTATTTACTGTCTGATGTTTAAATGTTGGTTGTTTACGATCCGCAATAAAATCAACATAAAAATCAATTAGTTCATCAGCGAATTGCAAAAACTCCGCGTCTTTCATTTTATTTTCTATCATATCTGCACATGCTAAGTTAAATGCAAATGCTTTTTTAGAAGGGACTTGATTGTCTAGCAACTTTCTAGCAACGATAGATGATAACATAATAAAATAATTACGAACAATTTTGATCACTTGTTTTCCAAACCGGATAGACAATATATCAATAATCTCATGTAATGATTTTTTTGCCTTTGCTGCTTCTAGGTGAAAGATTTCAAATAACAGCTTAGATTCAATATTAAAGAAATCTTCAATACCACTATATTGGTTAATACCATCAATTTCTTGAAAATATCGTTTAGAAATGGTTTCGGAAATTGAATTTTGATGCTGCATAATTTACCCCATCTTTCTTCGGAATGCAATTCGCATATATTTTTTTATCTATGATACTAATTATCTATATTGATATAAGATTATCGTTATAACTCAACAAATTATAATATTTTTTAATTATTTTTAGCTGTTGATATGCAAAAACTTAATGTTTTTAAGGATTCTTTATGTATAAAGTAGGCTTTTTCTCTTACTAAAGTGAATATTACCATAATTTGCGATTTTTTTTCAACCTTAGATATGAAAATGTTAAATACATTGTAAATGAAATAAATTTCTTTTACAGTATAATAATTAATCTTACTATAATGTAATAATTTACAATTTTCCGTTGAAAATTACAATATTAACAATACTTTTTCAAAAATGAACAAAAAATCCTAGAATATTGCGTAATCTTCTCTTTTTTATTTATTTAAAAATGTAGTAAGATAAAGAATAGAATATACTATACTAATTATACAATGCTTATGAAGAGGTGTTACTAGTGGATCCAAAGCAAATTGAAGAAATCATGGATGTAATAAAAGATTTCTTTCCTGAGAACACATCAATTGCTATATCAGATACAAACGAGTATTTGTATTATCAGCCCAGTAAAAAGGTTGATTTAAAAATTAAGCCTGGTGATCCTATTAAAGAAGGGTCTGCCGCATCTAAAGCTCTTACATATGGCCAAAAGATTAGCTCATATATTGAACCTGATGTTTTTGGGGTGCCTTATTATGGTATGAGTATTCCTCTTGTTGAGGAAGGAGAAACAAAAGGGGCAATTACAGCGATTTTCCCACAAAAGCCATCACCGTTTTTGACTAATTATATAACCATCAAAATAGATGATTGCTGGTACCCAGTTAAACATAACCAAGTCATTTATCTTGAAACACAGTTGCGTAAAACTTTTGTTAAAACCATGCATCGTGAAGGTTATCACCGTCTTAACTTAAGTGATTTAGAGCTTTTCTTAGCTCCAGATTCATTTATAAGATGTCATCGTTCTTACATTGTTAACATCGATTTTATTGATGAAATTCAGCCTGATTCTCATTCCACTTTTTTATTAATAATGAAAGATGGAACGAGAATTCCTGTAAGCCAGCGATACGCAAGTTACTTCCGTAGATCATTAGGTTTTTAATTGTTACTTTAAGATACAAAGCGACTTTTTACCTACTCGTTAATTAGCGCTTTGTATTTTTTTGTTTTGACAGTTTCCGTCAACATTCTTTGTAATTCTTGATATTCAGTCGCTTATTCTAGTTTTTTCTCTCTAAAACAATAATTAAGCACTTTCATAAAATTATTGAAGATTTTGTGACATTTTAATGCTAATATATGAGTATAAGATTTATATTGAGTTCAACTCGATATTAATGTACAGAAAATTTTGTAGAATCGTGGGGAGGATTTATATATGGATCCAAGAGTCGAAAAACGCTTAGGCCTTAAATATTTAGCAGAAAAAGTTGTTTCAGCTGAAGAAGCAGCTAAACTTATTCCAAATGGTGCTGTTGTTGGTATGAGTGGTTTCACACGTGCTGGGGACGCTAAAGTTGTACCAATGGCATTAGTAGAACGTGCTAAAAATGAAGAATTTAAAATCGATGTATACACAGGTGCTTCACTTGGTCCAGAAGTGGACAAGTATTTAGCTGAAGCAGGTGCAATTCGTAAACGTGGACCTTTCATTGCTGATCCGATGATTCGTAACCAAATTAACTCTGGTGATGTTTTATATGTAGACGCTCATCTTTCTCATAACGCTGAGTTAGTACGTCAAGGAATTATCGGGCCAATCCAATATTTAATTGTGGAAGCTGCTGCAATTACAGAAGATGGTTTAATAATCCCAACAACATCTGTTGGTAACTCACCAATTTTTGCTGAATATGCGGAAAATATTATTGTTGAATTAAACATCGCACATCCTGAAAGTCTAATTGGTATTCACGATATTTATGTACCAGGTGCTCAAGGAGAACGCAATCCAATTCCATTAACTGATGCTACACAGCGCATTGGAGAAATCGGAATTAAAGTTGACCCAGCTAAAATTAAAGCAATCGTTGTTTCTGAAGAGCCAGATGCTCCTTCATTAATCGTTCCTCCAGACGAAGAAACACAAACTATGGCAAATATTTTGCTTGATTTCTTCCGTTCTGAAATTAAAGCTGGACGCTTAACGAACAAATTAATGCCTTTACAATCAGGTGTTGGTTCTGTAGCTAATGCTGTACTTGATGGCTTTGCAGATTCTGAATTTGAAGATTTAGTTGTAGCTTCTGAAGTTCTTCAAGATGCTGTATTTAACTTAATTGATGCTGGTAAAGTAAGCTATGCTTCTGCTACATCTATTACAATTTCAGAAGAATTACAGAAAAAAGTATATGGTAACCTTGAAAAGTATGCTGATAAATTAGTATTACGTCCACAAGAAATTTCAAACCATCCAGAAGTAATTCGTCGTCTCGGATTAATTTCTATCAACACTGCACTAGAGTTAGATATCTATGGAAATGTAAACTCTACACATGTTAGTGGTACAAAAATGATGAACGGAATCGGTGGATCTGGGGACTTTGCTCGTAACGCTCGTCTTGGTATTTTCGTAACGAAATCATATGCTAAAGGTGGAGCAATTTCATCAATCGTACCAATGGTATCTCATGTAGACCATACTGAGCATGATGTTGATGTTATTGTTACTGAACAAGGTATTGCTGACTTACGTGGACTAGCACCAAAAGAACGCGCAGCATTAATTATTGAAAACTGTGCACACCCTGATTATAAAGAGCAATTACGTGATTACTATAACCGTGCAGTGGGAGCTACAGGAAATGCTCAAACACCTCACATTTTAGAGGAAGCATTATCTTGGCATGTGAATCTTGCTAAAAATAAAACAATGAAAAAAGAAACTGCGAATGCTTAAATAGTTAGTAAAGCCGACAACTACTTAAAAAGTTGTCGGCTTTTAATTATTGACTCTGTTGTTTTTCATTGTAATATGCGAGAGCTGTTTGACCTCCGCCCTCACCAATAAAATTATTACCTCTAATTTCTGTATCACTTACACTTGCAGCTGTCTCCGCTAATTCTCTTAATGTATCGTCAGCCCCATTTGAATTTTGAAAATTTGTTTTCCCACTAATCTTATTAGTAATTGAATTAATCATATTCATTGTTTTAATACGATTATCTTTTTTGCTTAAGAATGAGGCAACACCAGCTACGAATGCAGCAGCCACTACACCTTTCCCTTTAAAATTTGCCATATATCATCCCTCCAATTTTGTCTGATACTTTAATTTCTCCTTTCTTCTACAATTTATACTTTGAAGAACATAAATACATATCAAAAATATGGAAAATATGCAGAAATTTATCGAACGAATTTTCTGTTCTATTTTTAAATTTAAGTAATAATCTCATTCTACGATTAATAATATATAAGTATTAAACTTTTAAGATAAGCGAGGGATGAACTTCATGAAAGAGCGGGAGCAAAATTTGTTTTATGATTGGAAAGAAGTAACCTCATTTTTTGCTGGATCATTATTTCTAACGATCCTTATCTACTTATTTATTCAAATTTAAATGACCCAATTTAATCGGAGCACTTACTACACTATATTTTTAGTTCATATATAACAATATTCATCCCAATGAAAAATGTGTAGACATGACTATCATTAGTCACTGCCTACACATTTATTTTCGAACATCTCGTATGCACACTCTTTATGCTTTTACATCATCGTATTCATTTGATTTATTAAATACAGCAACTACATATGAACATACTGCTTCCATCTTATAATTGTTATCTCTCGCATAGTTTACAGCATGGTCTAACAGTTTTTTTGCTACCCCTTGCCCTCTTAAAGTATCGGAGACATACGTATGGTTCATTACCATTGTACTTCCATTTTGAACCCATTCAATTTCCGCTAACTTTTCTCCATCTTTTTTGTATTCAAAAGCATAATGTTGCGGATTCAATTCAACTAATGTGAACTCCATATTCTCTCCCCCTTTGTTTTAATTTACCACACCGATAATAGAACAGTAATAGCATATGCATCTTTACTTTATAGTAATTCAGTCCATCCATCTTGTTGCTTAACTTTCCCTACTTTCATCAACGACCCTAATGCACGTTTGAAAGCACCTTTACTCATTTTAAACATTTCTGATATTTCTTCTGGGGTTGATTTGTCACTAAAGGGCATTTTCCCACCAACACTTGTTAAATACTCTAAGATCTGCTCTGCATCTGTACTTAATCTTTCATGTTTTCGTGGTAGCATGGAAGCATTTAAAGAACCATCCTCTTTAACATCGATAATTCGTAAAGTGACTTCTTGTCCTAACCTTGGTTCTGATTCCATTTCAGAGTTGTGTACAAAAATACGGTAAAGATGGTCCACACCTAGTAAAAATGAACCTACTGGTAACAAACGATATGGGCGAGCTTTTATATTTTTGTTGTGTAACTCATCTGAGCCTTCCTCATAAAATTCATTTACTTTTTCTTCAGTTACTAGCCGGCCAAACAGATCTCCCTTTCGATCTGTTCTAAGTGTCATATATAACTCATCACCAATTTCTGGCCAGATATTTTTCACTTGTGGTAAGTCCTCTGCCTTTACCAATACCTCACGCGATGTACCTATATCAACGTATGCTCCTTCTTTTGATACTTTAATCACACGTGCCCATCCATACTCACCTTCAAGTATATGCGGTATAGCTGTTGTTGCTTGTAGGTCGCCTCTTCGATCTGTATAAAGAAATACTTTTATGCGATCCCCTCTTCTTGGAGGCGTATTGAATTCCGAACTATTGGTTGGGACCTCTAAATCTCCGTTTGTTAAGATTACACGCGAGCCTTGCTCTTCTAAAACTGTCAGTTCTGCAACTTGACCTGATTTAAGTTCTACCATAATGATTCCTTTCTGTTAGTTGTAGATACAAGTTATTGCGCTTTCATAGCTTCTAATTTTTTCACTAGCTCTGTATCTTCTTCTAATAGTTGTACTAAGTCAGCAATTCTGTCTATAGAATTCCAACTTAAATGATGTTCAATACCTTCTACATCCTCATATATACGATTTTCATCTACACCAATTAGTCGTAGAAACTGTTCAAGTAGTTCATGTCTTTTTACTAGTCGTTTACCAAGCCGTTCTCCTTTTGATGTAAGTGTTAGCCCTCTATATTTTTCGTATACTAAATAGCCATCCTTGTCTAACTTCTGGACCATTTTTGTTACTGAGGAAGGTAATACCGATAATGCTTCTGCTATGTCAGACACCCGAGCATATCCTTTATTTTCTATTAACAAATAAATTTGTTCGATATGATCTTCCATACTAGGTGTTGGCATAAACAACCCCTCACTTTCAAAATCTTAACTTTAAGTTTACTACATCCTTTATTAAAAAGGGAATAATTAGGACAGATAATTAGGGATAATAGATTAATGACTAAGAATTCCTTCCAATTGTTATTATAGGTCGAAAAAAGCTGACTCATAAGCAGAGTCAGCTCTATAAGTACTTAATTAGTTCATATTATTGATGATTCGGATCTTTTCCAACTTGGTGAATAGCACGAATAATCTCCTTGTTAACAATTCCAATGTAAGATGGATTATTTAGCTTTTCATATACTCGTTCTCTTTCTTTAACCGTGGAAACATAATTAGCAGGTAAGTTATTTAGAGCATGTGACACGATTTCCATTTCACACATTTCACAATGGCAAAAGGTTTGATATTCGTGCCCAAATAACAAAAACTTAACAAGACCGTGCACAATTTCTTCTGTTACGTTAACTAAGTAAGGCTTTGTCATAACTGGCATTCGCTCCATGATCTCATTATATTGGTTAATTAATCATAAAACGAAAGTAACCATTCCACAACTATAATGTATACACTTTCCTTCGACATTTTTTGTAACTTTATATCAATTTCCTTGTTATAGTATATTACTCTGCTTTCAATATTAATTCATACTTTTTCACTAATTCACCATTAATATTTGTCTGATGATATCGTCCATAAACCCAATCTGAGATTTGATTATCATACCATATTGACTTCACGTGGCCACTTTGCCCTGGTGAAACTAAATGATACGTCACAGCCAGATTACTTAAATCCGCTACAAATCTCCATGAAGCTCCATGATCAACATTCCCTTGCCCATCATCTGACGCTGCCTGAACAGTAATTCTTGATCCACCAATTGACTGTTTACTTGGATTTAGGTATGGTGCTAAAAATTCTGATGCACTACCAATTGGATGGTCAAAAGTTAATTTATTATAACTTCCCCATTTCCATTTTGATACCTTTGTTCCAAAATCCTTTTGGATATCACTTACCGTGTTTTCAAATGTATGATAGACAACTTGATCAATTCCGCCTGCTTCTGTAATCCAAATACCTGGGTTGCCTTCAAAGGCTTCGCGTAGTAATTGATCTGTTACTTGATATTTTGCTGGCATCAACTCAAGTATATCTTCTGGGATTTTTCCTGAATATAAAGTTTCTTGCATGTTTTTCATCATAAGATTAAAGACAAGAGGTGCGCCTTGATCTTTATTGTCGTACATTTCCCATTCCTCTAATAATGTAATAATCTCTTCGTATTTACCTTCAATATCCTGTTCTTTCAAGATTGGCAATATGTGTGGCAAGAATTCTTCTGCATATAAATTCTTTTGGTCTGATTGCATTGCTTGCATATCTTTTACAGTCAATTTACTAGGTTCTTCAGAATCCGTTTTTTGCGTATTTTCCTGAGCTAACGTTTCAACAGATTCAATCATCTCAACGATTCGCTCATAACGATATGGCGGAGCCCAACTATTTGCTATATGGTATGGATATTCTTCTCCTATTACTTCATTATTGGCAGTTGCAATATAACCTTTTTCAGGGTTTACAACTGTTGGTAATTCCTCATAAGGGATATAACCTTCCCATCCGTAGTTTGAAGAGTCTCCAGGGACTGGTAATTCCCCTTTGCCTTCCTTACGAATTGGAATTTGACCTACGACCTTATATGCAATCGTGCCGTCTGTTGATGCAAAAACAAAGTTTTGTGCAGGAGCTTTAAAATCTTCTAATGCAGTTTCAAACTCGTCCCAATTATTTGCTTTA
This sequence comes from Lysinibacillus timonensis, assembly GCF_900291985.1. NCBI lineage: Bacteria > Bacillati > Bacillota > Bacilli > Caryophanales > Bacillaceae > Lysinibacillus > Lysinibacillus timonensis. The sequence goes on from NZ_LT985980.1 coordinate 2,038,634, forward strand.
TTTATGTTAAAGATTGCTCTAAACTCATGTGTTGGCTCTAATGCAGTCCATTGCATTGAGAAGACAGCTGATGGTGTTTCCTCTTCGGATACATAATCGGAAATAATTGGACCATGGCGAGTTACAACTACTTCATGTTCAATTGTTTCTCCATCTTTAACTTTAATAGGTTCACTTCGAACTTCAGCTTGTTCCCATTTGCCATCATATTTAAATTGGGTAGGGTCTTCCGGATTTGGTGTCTCAATATATAAATCTTGCACATCCGGACCAACATTTGTTACACCCCAAGCAATTGATTCGTTATGACCTAATATAATACCAGGAACACCTGCAAAGATTACGCCATTTACATTTTGCTCTGGTGATTCTAAATGCATTTGATACCAGATAGAAGGTGTACTTAATCCTAAGTGCGGGTCATTAGCAAGTAATGGGAATCCTGTTTCCGTTTTTTCACCTGAGATAACCCAGTTGTTACTTCCGTTAAATTCATTAGGTAGTAAATCCGGATTAAATTCTCCGGCTACTTTTACAGTTTGATTTAGATTTGCTTCAATAATTGATGGCGCATTTTCTGGATAAGCTACAAATAATTCTTTTGCCTGTTCTTCAGAAAAGTTTTGCAATGCCCAATGATTAAAGGCTTGTACTTTCCAATTACCGCCTAAATCATATGCCATATATTTACCGATTGTTAAAGAGTCAATTGGTGTCCACTCCTCCGGTTTATATCCTAACAGAGTGAATTCGTAAGGGTATTTCCCTTCGCTAATGTAAGCATTCACACCTTCACTATACCATTGTAAAATTTGCTTTGTTTCCTCATCATAACTTTCCCATGACTTTTCTGCCGCATCTCTTAAACTAAAAGTTCGGAATAATTTATCTGACTCTACTGCAGATTCCCCAATTACCTCAGCAAGTGTACCGCTAGCTTGTCTTCTTGCTAAATCCATTTGGAATAATCGGTCTTGTGCTTGTACATAACCTTGCGCACGATAAAGGTCTGCATCCGTTTTAGCTAAGATATGAGGGACACCAGCTCCATCCCTAGTTACTGCAACATCTTCATCTAGTATCTTTACAATAGTTTGTCCTTCAATTTTTGGCAAAGAACTAGCAACATAGAAATGGATCCCTACTACAACAAGACCTCCTAATACAATTATGATCCCAATAATCCAAATGATCCAATCTGTTATTTTCCTTGATTTTTTACTAATTGCTTGAGTTGTCACTCTTACATCCACCTCTCATCTGACAAAGCTTTAACCTTCTTTTTTATTCTGGTATTACTTAATTTCAATTCAAAATTAGCTGCTTGTTCGGCTTCATTTTTAAAAGAATTGGGCAATGATCGCTACCATAAACCTCGGAATGAATTGAAGCTTCCTCAATATGACTTGCTAATTGATTGGATACAATAAAATAGTCTATTCTCCATCCGATATTTCTCTCTCTTACTTTATTCATATAAGACCACCATGTATATGAATCTTTTTTATCAGGATTTAGAAACCGGAATGTATCCGTAAAACCAGATGATAGTAATTCCGACATTTTTCCACGTTCTTCATAGGTGAAGCCCGAATTACCGATATTAGACTTAACATTTTTCAAGTCTATCTCCTCATGTGCTACATTTAAATCTCCACAAAAAATAACGGGCCTGATCTCATTTAAATCTTTAAGATACGATTGGATTTTATCTTCCCATTCTAATCTATAGGAGAGTCTTGCTAGATCTCGCTGTGAATTAGGTGTATAGACATTCACTAGGTAAAAACCATCGTATTCTAATGTGATGATTCTTCCTTCTGATTCACTTAGTTCTTCACCTATACCATATTTTACATTATTCGGCTTATGTTTTGTAAAAATTGCAGTCCCCGAATAACCTTTTTTCTCTGCATAATTCCAAAATTGATGATAGCCGTCTAACTCAAGCAGTACTTGACCTTCTTGACATTTAGTCTCTTGGATACAGAAAAAATCAGCTCTCATTTCATTAAAATAGTCCATAAATCCCTTTGTTAAGCATGCGCGTATACCATTCACATTCCATGAAATAAATTTCATTTTGTACTCCTTATGTATGCTATTTGTTTAAACTAAAAATTAAAGCGCCTTCGCTTTACACGATAGGCGCTTATTTACTTATCTTAATCTTCTCCAACTATTTTTACTTCAAGTTCTAATTCAACACCGAACTTATCTTTTACAACACTTTGGACCATTTTAATTGTACTGATATAGTCCGAAGCTGTTGCATCACCTTTATTGATAATGAAACCAGCATGTTTTGTAGATACCTCGGCTCCTCCAACCCCTTTACCTTGTAAGCCACTATCTTGAATTAATTTTCCCGCAAAATAACCTGGAGGTCTTTTAAACACACTACCTGCTGATGGAAACTCGAGAGGTTGTTTGGATTCACGTTTAAACGTTAAATCTGCGATCTTTTCATCAATTTCTTCCTTGTCCCCTACTTCTAATTGGAATAAGGATGATAATACATAATAACCTTCTTGAGCAATGATACTATGTCTATATTTTAAATCTAGTTCATCTTTAGATAGTACTATTCGTTTCCCTTCTTTTGTTAGTACGGTGGAAGAAATGATAATATCTTTAATCTCCCCTCCATAAGCACCTGCGTTCATAGCCATTGCTCCTCCAACTGAACCAGGTATACCGCATGCGAACTCAAAGCCTGTTAAACTTTCTTTTGCGGCAAGTTTGGAAACATCTTTAATTAAAGCTCCGCTCTGTGCATATATTTGAGTGCCATTAACACGTATCTCGTTTAATTTAGTGAATGTAACGACAATACCCCGAACACCTCCGTCCCGAACAACCATATTCGATCCATTGCCAAGCATTAATAACGGCACACGTTGATCATATGCATACTTGACTACTGCAGCTGCTTCTTCCTCGGTTTCAGGTAGTACAAACACATCTGCTACACCGCCAAGTTTCGTCATTGTGTATTCCTTTAGCAATACATTTGTTTTAATATTATTTGGATTTATTAACTGAGCTAAGTCGTCTGCCCATTTTTGTATAGTCATCATATTAAAATCCTTTCTTACAGTACGTACAAACCTAGTATGTGTAATCGAAAGCCTTTTGGCAAGTGGCTATACACCTTAATTTATCCATTCTTTTGACCATTTTTCGACCTCACGTATTGCCCCTTCTAGCGCTCGACCTTTGTCTGTTAATGAATATTCAACTCTTACCGGAACCTCAGAGTAGACTTTTCTTTGCACGATTGCTTCTTTTTCTAATTCCTTTAGGCGCTCCGATAATAATCTTCCACTTATAGGAAGAGAAGATTCAATTTCATTAAACCTTTGTGGTCCTTCTAGTAATTGATACAATATTAATGTCGTCCATCTTTTCCCAAGTAATTCCATTGCCTTAGTTAAACGAGGACATAAGCAAGTTTCCTTCATAAGATTTACACCTCTACCTTTAAATGTATCTCTATTTCATTTCTCAATATCACTATTACAATTAGTGTACCGTTTTATACTTAGTTACGAAAAGTAACTTTTGTACAATTATAACACATTTATTTTTCCATTAATGACTCGATATAAGAGAAAATAGTGGTTATAGTGAGCTAACATAAAAATACATTTTTCGAACCATGTTAGGAGTACAACTCTACCAAATCAAGGTTAGTTTGAGCAAATGTATAGAGGCTTACTGCTATGGTTAGCGCAAAATTCGACGGATACATACAATTTATGACTCTTTTAAAATTTTATTCAATCTGTCTGGACTATAATACATTCCACGATATTATAATTTAGTATACTGACGAACACCCATTTACGATACAAAAAAATAAAAAACCTCTTGAGTATTTTAATTTTCAAGAGGTTTCAAAATAATTAAATATCACATTGGTCGTCAGTACACGCAGCACCTTGGTTACCGACCATTTTCAACTTTGGTTTTAAACCAGCCTCGCTTGCAACTTTTTCAATTGTCTTCTCAAAAAGCGGTTGCGGCTGTGCTCCTGATATTCCGTATTTATTGTCAAATACGAAGAATGGTACTCCCCGTACCCCTAGTTCCTGAGCCGCCATAATATCTTGGTCAACTTCATTTTTAAATTGATTCCCATTAATTATCACCGTTGCTTCGTCTGTGTCTAATCCAACTTCTTCTACAAGTTTTAATAACACATCTTGTTTGCCAATTGCTTCACCTTCAAGGAAATATGCACTTAATAAACGTTCACTCAATTCAGGTCCTTTACCTTTTGTATCAGCCCATTTCGCTAATCGGTGGGCTGCTACCGTGTTTGCAGTCTTCATGTTTCCAAAGTCATACTCTAACCCCACTTCTTTAGCACGAATCGCTACGTTATTTGTCATCTTCTTCGCTTCTTCTTCAGACACTCTATATTTTTTGGCTAATGAAGTAATAACAGGTTCTTCTGCGTCAATTGGTGTGGAGGGATCTAATAGATAACTCTTATATTCAACTTCAATTTGTCCTTCATATCCTGAGTCTTTAATTGCCTTTTCGAGCTGGCGCTTACCTATATAACAAAATGGACAAACATAATCTGACCATACTTCTACTTTCATCGTCTTTTCCCCCTTTTCTCCATTCTACGAATCAGCAAACGCTAGTTCAATAAAACTGCTCATTGAATAATGTTTTAAAGAACTTCCAATACTTCTAAAAAAAGAATATATTGGAGGCACTTATGCAAAATTCACTTTGGCTTGATGGTATTGAAAATTTATCATTAAACAAGCTTTCAACATCTATGAATTGCGATGTTTGTATTGTTGGTGGGGGGCTTACTGGAATCTATACTGCATACTTACTAGCTAAAAAAGGAGTTAATGTTGTTCTACTAGAAGGGAATAGTTCAGTCGGAATTGCCACTACTGGACATTCTACAGGGAAATTAACACCCCAGCACGATGCGGTGTTTTATAAATTACTCAATTCGTTTACAAAAGAGCAAACACGTACTTATTATGATGCGAACCAAAATGCTATTGAATCGGCGTTACAAAATGCAAATGTTGATATCTATCAAAGGGCTGACTCCTATTTATATGCAACGACCGACCAAGGGAAGGAAACACTGAAATCTGAAATTGAAGCATATAAAACCTTAAGTTTACCAGGTTATGAAACAACTGAAACTGAATTACCCTTCGATATCCTTTCGGGTATTAAGATCGAAAATACATCTCAAATCCATCCGACCAAATTTGCATACCACTACGCTAAGCTTGCCATTAAAGAAGGAGCAAACTTCTATGTCAACACACGTGTAACAAAGGTTGAAATTGATAAAAATTGCGTCTATACCGAGGATGAATTTGAAGTCACATACAACCATTTAGTACTAGCTACACACTATCCAATTGAAGCAATTAAGGGGCTGCAAGTCGCAAAACTATCTATTGAGCGCTCTTATTTAACTGCAACAAAAACAAACGAACTACTAAAAGGCCAATATTTATCAGTGGATACACCATCTAGAACAATTCGAACTGCACTAATTAATAATCAGCCCTACTTTATATACGGTGGCAGTTCACATAAAGCTGGTACGGTTGAAGATACTCAAAGTTATTATGAAACATTACAAAACGAGGTTGTTTATAAATTCGATCTATCAAAACCAGAATATCTATGGAGTGCACAAGACCCTGATACTGCTGATTCTGTCCCTTATATTGGGCAAATCTCAACCGATACCCCAAATATTTATATAGCAACAGGCTATAGAAAATGGGGGTTATCAAATTCTCTTGTTGCTGGAGAAATAATATCCAGCTCAATTTCAAAAGAGCAACATCCTGCTTCAGAAATTTATAGCCCTACAAGGAATAAATTCGGACTTACATTTTTAAGGATGCTAAACTTAATCGGCTTTACAGTTGTAAATTTAGCGGATGGATATTTAACACGTATGGAAGCACCTAAATGTACTCACCTAGGTTGTAAAACTAAATGGAATGATGGGGATGAAACATGGGATTGCCCATGCCATGGTTCCCGTTTTGATAAATTTGGGAATGTGATTGAAGGGCCTGCAGTTTACCCTTTAGATTTAAAGCTTTGAGCTAATTATAATAAAGATTTATATAAAAAATAAGAGGAACCCGATTCTAACTGGGTTCCTCTTTGACTTTATTTTAATGCGTCTGTAAGAACTGGTACGACTTGCTTTTTACGAGATACTACTCCTGGTAGCTCAATAACGTTATCTGCTAATTCTTTACTAAATGCTTTTGCAGCATCTTCAGAAGCATTACCCGCTAGAACAGCTACAGAGTCGTTATTTAAGATATCAGTAACAATAAAGAAATATAAGTTTAACCCATTTGCTTCTATACTCTTATTTAGAAGACTCACAAGCTCGCCTTTGCGGCCCAATACATCATTTACATCTACTGCATTTACCTGTGCGATAATCGATTTCACTGTACCAAAAGTAAATTCTTTCGCATCTAAAGATAATAAGTCCTCTAAAGCTTTATCTGATAGGTCTGCCCCTGCTTTAAGCATCGCTAGACCATATTCTTCTGCATTAACCCCTGCAATTTCAGCAAGTTCTTTACCTGCTTGAACGTCAGCTTCTGTACATGTTGGAGATTTAAATAACAAAGTATCAGAAACAATTGCGGACAACATTAACCCTGCAATATTTGCTGGAATATCCACATTAGTCTCTTTGAATATTTTGTTTAGAATTGTAGCTGTACATCCTACAGGCTCCGCACGGAAGTATAATGGGTCTGATGTTTCAAAATTTGCAATTCTATGATGATCAATTACTTCAATCACTTTCACATTTTCAATGCCATTTGCAGATTGTTGGCGTTCATTATGGTCCACTAAAATAACTTGCTCTGTTTCAGTTGAAACATTATCAATTAATCTTGGTGAATCAAATCCAAATTTGTCTAAAGCGAATTTCGTTTCGTTATTAATTTCACCTAATCTTACCGCTTCTGCTTCTATTCCCAGTTGTTGTTTTAAATATGCATAAACTAGGGCAGATGTAATTGTATCTGTATCTGGGTTTTTATGTCCGAAAACTAATACCTTACTCATGAGTTTCAAGTGCCTCCTATATTGTTCAATATTCGCATTTATTTTATCACAGATAAGAGTAACAAGGTATTAAGATGTCATTACAGACACAATATTCCATCTCCTTCTAAAAAAGCAATACCGATGAAGCCCGAAGCTTGATCGATCTACAAAAAAAGCGCATTCGATAATTACTATCGTAATTATCGAATACACAATTCATTTTGTTCATTAGTATGTAAAGTTGCTTTCAATCTGAGCATTCGACTTTTGAAAAGAGATATATTGTCTCTTATTTTGAGAAATCATACCTTCAATTAGCGCATTTATTAACGAACACAGGGCTGTTGATGTTTCAAGCACACTTTGCTTTTGTACATTTGTGGTAAACATTGAATCTGCATAATCGCGGATAGGTGATAATGTTGAATTTGTTAATGCAATAATTTTTGAGTTTTTGCTTTTTGCAAGTTTTGCAAATGTGACTACATCGTCCAACGTATGGTCTACAGCTATGATAACTAAAGTAGATCTACTATCCATATTGCTTAATTGTTGAACTATATCTTCCATATCATGTTGTATTTGATTTACGTGATTACGCCAATTTTTTAAGGTACTTGTCATAAAACTCGCGGCTGACGTTGATTGTCTAAACCCAAGAATATAAACGAATTGCGATTCATGTAACCATTGTGTTGAAAGGTCAAATTGCTCGGAATCGATCAACTCAATTGTATTTAAAATGCTTGTTACATCACGATTCATCATTTCGTTAACAAAATTAGGTTGCCTTTTGGTAATAACACTCTTCTGTTTTTTCGAAGAGCCATCCGCTTTCAATAACTCTTTTTTCAATTCCTCTTGTAGCTCATTAAATCCAGATAACTCCATTGCGTAACAAAAGCGAATTACAGTTGATTCACTTACACCGATAAGCTGTCCAACTTCGGAAGCTATATGAGTTGCTACTATATTTGGATTTTCGACTACAAATTGAGCTACTTTACGTTGCCCTCTTGATAATTGAATAAAGCGTTTTTTTATTTCATCCGTAATATACATTTAAGCTTCCTACCTCCCTCAGCTATGTCAATTGTATTAATTTGATAATTGAAAGATTATCATTAATAAAAATTAAATACAATAAGTTTTCTGAAAAAACTTTCGCAAACTAAAGTGCAAAAGACAAAATTTCGACATAAAAAGAACGATTTAATCTCAAAATTATATGATATGGTGAAATTTGTATGTTTAAAACATTTAACTAAAGTACTTTTTTCAATAGATAAAAACAGCCTTAAAGCGCACACACGCTTTAAAGCTGTTTTTCAAATTATACTTCTAGTTCAGTTTGTTTTGTTTCTTTACCTAGTAACAGTACCGCCAAAACCCCAATAATAATTGATATACAAAAAATCATAAAAATAAACCCTATTGCATATCCGGCTGCCAAGAAATTACCTACTAATAGCGGACCAAATATACCACCAACCCTACCTACAGCAGCAGCCATTCCTGATCCGGTTCCGCGAATCGCTAGTGGATATTGTTCAGGAGTATAAGCATATAAAGCACCCCATGCACCTAAATTAAAGAACGATAAAAGAATACCCGAAATTAATAGTACCTCAATAGTTGTTGCATTACCAAAGACTAAGGCACTTGCTGCAGTACCTAATAAATAAGTAACTAATACAAATTTTCTTCCCATTTTTTCAATTAACCACGCAGCAGTGAAATATCCCGGTAGTTGTGCCAATGTCATAATTAGCACGTATCCAAAGCTCGATATTAAACTATACCCTTTCCCAACCATTACACTTGGAAGCCATAAGAACATACCATAATATGAAAATACAACGACAAACCATAGAATCCATAACATAAGTGAAGCTTTTGCATATTTTTTATCCCAAATTCCACGAATATTCTGCCATACACTACGTTTTTTAGCTTCTGAACGAGCAGTAAATTGTGGTGAATCAGGTAAATTTAAACGAATATAAATTGCATAAAATGCAGGGAGTGCTGTTAATAATAGTGCCACTCTCCAACCTTCAATTGGCCAAAAATCTGCGGGAATTACAAAGTATGAAATAATAGCTGCTATTAACCAGCCTCCCGCCCAAAAACTTTCTAATAGAACGACCACTCGTCCACGCTCTTTTGCTTCAACACTTTCCGACACTAATGTTGAAGCTACAGGAAGCTCTCCCCCTAGTCCCATACCAACAAAAAAACGCAAAATGATAAACGCTAACAACGTTGTAGTAAACGCTGATAATCCACTGGCCACAGAAAATATAATTAGCGTCCAAATAAAAACTGTTTTACGACCTACTTTATCGGCTAAAACACCAAATACAAATGCCCCCACTGCCATCCCTATTGAATTAACGCTGCCAATCCATCCCATTTCACTTGAACCCAAGCCCCAATCTGCCGCTAAGGCTGCTATGACGAAAGATAAAATCCCAACATCCATCGCATCAAACATCCAGCCTACTCCGGCTACCCCTAAAAGCTTGTTTCTAGAAATCGGTTTACTACTCACATTTACCTTTTGAGAAACATTTTCCATTATCCATCACCTGTCTTTACACTTGAATATACACATATCTAAAATACTAGTATTTTAAAGAAAAGACAACAAAAATTTTCTTATTACATATAGTTTGTGTTAATTTAGTAAATTCTATTGAAAAGTTATCTAGTATTGCGTTAAAATGTCTCTTATATACAAACAATTGTTCATCTTGTGAGAACAAAAAGGAGATACTTGTTATGTGGAAAGGTCTTATTGAAGAATACAAAGAATTTTTACCAGTTACAGATAAAACACCTTCTTTAACTTTAAATGAGGGAAATACACCATTAATTCATTTAGTTAATTTATCGAAAAAACTAGGAATCGAACTTTACGGAAAATACGAAGGTTTAAATCCTACAGGTTCATTTAAGGACAGAGGCATGGTTTTTGCTGTTGCTAAAGCAATCGAAGATGGTGCAAAATGTGTTATTTGTGCTTCAACAGGTAACACTTCCGCTGCAGCTTCCGCATATGCTACACGTGCTGGAATCCAATCAATTGTAGTTATTCCAAAAGGAAAAGTTGCGCTAGGCAAATTAGCACAAGCTTGTATGTATGGTGCAAAAATTATTGAAATTGATGGAAACTTTGACGATGCATTGAGAATTGTTCGTCAGATTAGTGAAACAACTCCTGTTGCTTTAGTAAATTCGGTAAATCCTTATCGTATTGAAGGACAAAAGACAGCTGCTTTTGAGATTGTTGATAGTTTAGGCACTGCTCCTGATTACTTATGTATCCCTGTTGGTAATGCCGGTAACATTACCGCTTACTGGAAAGGCTTCAAGGAATATAACGAAGCTAAAAATTCTGGACTTCCAAAAATGTATGGTTTTGAAGCTGAAGGTGCTGCTGCGATTGTAAAAGGAGAGCCTATTCCTGATCCAGAAACTATTGCAACTGCAATTCGTATTGGTAACCCAGCAAGCTGGAAATACGCTGAGGCTGCTCGTGACGAGTCAGGCGGTATTATAGATTCTGTAACAGATGAAGAAATCTTAGCTGCATACAAACTAATTGCCAATACTGAAGGTGTATTCGTAGAACCTGGTTCTGCCGCTTCACTTGCTGGTGTTATTAAATCAGTTCAAAATGGCAAAATTGAGAAAGGTAGCCGCGTTGTAACAGTATTTACTGGTAATGGATTAAAGGACCCTGATACAGCTATGAAAGTTTCTTCTATTGATTTAGTTTCGTTAAAAAATGATGAAGAAGAAATTAAAGCATATATCGAGGGAATTCTATGAGTAAAAAATGGCAAATCACTGTCCCGGGGAGCACTGCTAACTTAGGACCTGGATTTGACTCAATAGGACTTAGTCTTTCTCTATACTTAAATCTAACAGTGTCTTTACAGGATAAGTGGGAAATTATTCATGTTTCTGAAGGACTTCCTACTGATTTTGAAATAGAAGAACATTTAATTTATAAAGTAGCTCAAGAGACTGCAGCTCAATTTGGCAAAATAGTGCCTCCATGTCGTATTGAGATGTGTAGCGATCTCCCATTTGCTAGAGGTCTAGGTAGTAGTGCATCTGCTATTGTTGCAGCAATTGAATTAGCCAATGTTACTTGTAATTTGAATTTATCTATTCAAGATAAATGCAACATATCCTCACAAATGGAAGGTCATCCTGATAATGCGACAGCTTCTGTCTTAGGCGGATTAACTATTTCCTCTATGGATGAGAATGGTAATGTTGACACTATACATGTAACAGATTTAGATGCCTCATTTGTGGTCTTTGTTCCCGATGTAGAGTTAAAAACAGCTGAGGCTAGAAAAGTATTACCGGAAAGCTTAGATCGCCCATACGCTGTTTTAGCAAGCGCTAAAGCAAATATGCTTGCAGCATCACTGATTGCAAAGGATTATGTCCGCATAGGCCGGTATATGGAAGCAGATTTATTCCATGAACCGTTTCGAGCTAAATTAATTCCAGATTATAATGAGATTATTCATGCAGCAAAGATACATGGTGCATATGGAACAGCTTTAAGCGGTGCAGGCCCAACTATGATTTCTATGATTCCAACTAAAATTGGGCAACAATTTGTACAGAAAATGAACGATTTATTCCCTTCTCACAAGATTATTTTGACAAGAGCGGATCATACAGGAGTACTTGTAACAGATATACCTGTTATTACAAAATAAATGAAACAAAGGTAGAACAAAGGGTTTTATAACCTTTTGCTCCACCTTTTTTTCTTTATGCTAACAAGACTAAGCTAATTGCCATTACTGCCATTCCTGCAACAACACCATAAATCGACAAATGAGTTTCATCGTACTTTTTTGCTGCAGGTAACAGCTCATCTAGTGAAATAAATACCATTATTCCAGCAACTGCTGAAAAGATAATCCCAAACATCACATCATTTAAAAATGGCATTAGGATTAAATACGCAATAAATGCCCCAACTGGTTCTGCTAACCCTGACAAGAACGATAGCTTAAACGCCTTCTTCCGTATACCAGTTGCAAAATAAATTGGAATAGCCACTGCAATTCCTTCTGGAATATTATGAATAGCAACGGCTATTGCGATTGCTATTCCTACATTAGGATCTTGAATTGCAGACATAAACGTAGCAATTCCCTCTGGGAAATTATGGATTGCTATTGCTAGTGCAGTAAAGACTCCCATCTTCATCAGCTTATCATGGTCTATTGCTGTCGTACTTTTTTCTGCAGCCTGAACATCCTCAACCGTCTTAACTTCATGGGGGTTTTTACTCTTAGGAATAAAACGGTCTATTAATGCTATAAATACCATCCCTCCAAAAAAACCGACTAGCGTCATCCAATAACCCAGTGAATTTCCTAGAGCATATGTTAATGAATCTTTTGCTTTAACAAATATTTCTACTAATGATACATAAATCATAACGCCTGCAGAAAAGCCAAGTGCGACAGATAAAAACTTCTTATTTGTTCTTGAGGTAAAAAATGCGATTAAAGCCCCAACACCTGTAGCTAATCCTGCAAATAGCGTTAAACCAAAAGCTAAGATTACATTACCGTCCATTAACATTCTAATCCTCTCTTTGTTTTAATAGTATTATATGCTTAAATGTTTCCTTTGAACAACTTTTTTCACACAGTTTATATATTGTGTATATGGAAAACTTAACTTGTAGAGCTATAATGACACATATTCACAATTAGTGCCCTGCATTAATTTGTTTACAAAAGCCAACCTTCTACAACTTATTTAGTTCATGTGCGTATATAGAGTACGAATGCCCATAAAACATAAAAAAGCTGCCCTATTATAATAGGACAGCTCAACTTGATCATAATATTATTTTAGTTCATTAATGATTTCTTGAATTTTAGCTAGCTCAGATTGTAAGCCGCCTCCACCTACATACCAAAGTGGACCATCTAAGTACACGATTTTATTGTTTTTGTAAGCATCTGTTTCTTTAATGATGTCATTTTCCATGTCAGTACTAATATTTGACTCTCCACCAACTGCAGCTGTGCGGTCAATTACGAATAATACTTGCGGGTTAAATTCTAAAATCGCCTCAAAGCCAAAGTCTGAACCGTGTGAAGAAGATTCGATATCTTCTGTTACAGGTGTAAATCCATATATATCATAGATGTAACCGTAACGTGAATTTTTTGCAAACCCAGATAATTTTCCTTCGTTGTACATTGTTACTAAGGAATGGTCATATTGAGATGATAAAGCTTTCACATCTTCGATTGCAGATTCAATTTCTGCTACGTGTTCTTTTGCTTCTGCCTCTTTACCGAAAATTTGAGCAGCAACATCAACAGATGCTAAGAATGTATTCCAATAGTCATTTTGATCAGTTCCGATGTATACTACGTTTGGGGTAATTTCTTTTAGTTGCTCATAGAACGTTGATTGACGACCCGAGATAAAGATTACATCCGGTTGTAGTTCTGCAATATCTTCAAGTAATGGGCTTTTTAGTCCACCAACATTTGAATATTCTTCGTTAGCATATTTTGATAAATGTTCAGGTAACGTAGAATCTTGTGGTACACCAACAATTCCTTCTACGCCTAGAGCATCAAGAGTGTCTAAGAATCCGTAATCAAATACAACAATTTTTTCAGGCATTTTTTCTAATGTTACGTCATCAAAGATTGTTGCAGCTGCACCATCTTCACCAGCTAATTCGCTAACCGTAGGAGATACTGTCAATGGGTATGATGGACCTTCTCCATCATTAGCAGTCTCAGTTCCTGTTGTTTCTTCAGTAGGAGTTTTTTCCGCATTGCTTGTATCACTTTCAGCTGAGTTACCAGAACTACAGGCAGCAAGTACTAATAATAAACTTGCAAATATTACACTTAGTAATTTCCAATTTTTCATTTTATTTTTCTCTCCTCAAAATTTACTTTTATTTTTAATGATAATGATAATCGTTATCAACTAATTGAAATTATAGCACTAACAACTAAAAGGTCAATACCTTTTAGTTTATTTTTTATTCTTTTTTATCATTTATACAAAAAAGATTTAGAAAAGAAATGGAAAGAGCCTTCTTTTCTAAATCATAAGTACTTAAGAATGAGAATTAAAATAGACGCATATTCGGCAACCGTTTTGTTCCTGAACAGGAATGTTCATATCATAGATTTCACGTAGCGCTTCTGAGTTTATGATGTCATTCGTAGGTCCACTTTTAACCACTTTGCCATTTTTTAACGCCACAATATTATCCGAATAAACAGAAGCGAAGTTAATGTCGTGTAATACAATCACAACAGTTTTACCAAGGTCATCAACAAGCTTGCGTAATATCTTCATAATTTGAACAGAATGCTTCATATCTAAGTTATTTAAAGGCTCATCAAGCAAAATATACTCTGTATCTTGTGCAATAACCATTGCAATAAAAGCTCGCTGCTTTTGTCCACCAGATAACTCATCTAAATATTTATCCTGCATTTCTGTTAAATTCATGTACTCAATTGCTTGATCAACAAACTGTTCATCTTCAGACGTCAAGCGGCCCTTAGAATAAGGATATCGTCCAAATGCAACTAACTCTCTAATTGTTAAACGTACATTAATAAAATTTGCTTGCTTTAAAATTGATACACGCTTTGCGAATTCATTTGATTTCCACTGCTTAACATTGTTTTTATCTAGTAAAACTTCTCCTGTATCTGCATCTAATAATCGGCTTACCATAGATAACAGTGTTGACTTACCAGCACCGTTTGGACCAATAAAGGATGTAATGGAACCTGGTTGTATTGTTACAGAAACATCTTCTACAACAGGCTTATCACCGAATTTTTTTGTTAACCCTTTGATTTCGATCATCCTTTAGCCCTACTTTCCTTTAATAATAAATAAATAAAGTAAATTCCACCAATAAAGTTGATAATGACACTTAAAGTAGTACTCATTTCAAATATATGCTCAACAATAAATTGACCACCGACTAATGCAATCACACTCATTAAACCTGCACCTATAATGTGAATCGAATGCTTATAAGTGACTAAAAATTGATAGGAAAGATTCGCCACGATTAAGCCGAAGAAGGTAATCGGACCAACCAATGCTGTTGATGTTGCAATAAGAACTGACGATAAAATTAAAATATTTAATACTAAACGATCGTAATTTATTCCTAAATTAATAGCATTTTCTCGACCTAAAGACATCACATCGAGCTGACCCATTATTCGATAACCGTAAATAAAAGCCAATAGCAATATGGCAATTGCAATATAAAGCAACTCCACTTTAATATTAATAAAACTAGCGAATAATTTGTTTTGTAAACTTAAATATTCTACTGGGTCAATCAACACTTGTAAAAATGTTGTAAGACTTCCGAGTAAGGTCCCAATAATCATCCCTATTAATAGTAATAAATAAATTGGATGCTTATCTGCACGGAAAAGGAATCGATATAATATAATCGCAAATAATATCATGGCTACAATGGAGGCCATAAAGTTCAAATACTGATTCACTACCCAAATAGATACAGAACCTGCAAAGAAAAAGATTAATGTTTGCACAACTTCGTACATCGAGTCTAGACCCATAACAGAAGGAGTTAAAATACGATTATGTGTAATCGTTTGGAATACTACTGTAGAATAGGCAATCGCAAAACCTGTTACAATCATTGCTCCAACACGCATCATGCGTCTAGGGAAAGCGTAATCAAATCCACCCTTAATATCGTAAAATCCGTATAGGAGAATACAGATAATAGCTATTACAGCTAATATTATTAACTTCGTACTATTTCGCATATGCTCTCCCCCTAAATAACATAATTAAGAAGATTGCACTGCCAATTACTGCAACTGTTACGTTGACAGGTATTTCAAATGGATAAATGACAATACGCCCAACTATGTCACAGATTAAGAGGAAGACAACCCCTAACACTGCAGTATGAGGTATCGTCTTACGCAAATTATCCCCCATATAAAGAGAAACAATATTTGGTACAATTAATCCTAGAAATGGAATAACTCCAACAGTTAAAACAACCGTTGTAGAAATAATTGCAACTAAAATTAGTCCTATATTTAAGACTAATTTATAACTTAAACCTAAGTTTTTTGCAAAATCCTCACCCATACCAGCAACTGTAAACTTATTAGCATAAAGATAAGCTAATATAATAGCTGGTATACTTAAATATAACAATTCATAACGACCAGAAATAATCAATGTAAAGCTACCCATCAACCATGATGAGATGTTTTGAAGTAAATCTGCTTCGTAACCTAAGAATGTCGTAATCGACGATAAAATATTTCCGTACATAATACCGATTAATGGTACAAAAACTACATCTTTAAATTTTATACTATCTAAAATTTTCATGAAAACAAAAGTTCCAGCTAATGCAAACGCAAAACTAAATATTACTTGCTGAGTATATGTAACATTCGTAAAGAACAACATAGAAATTAAAATCCCTAACTTAGCCGCATCTAGAGTCCCAGCTGTTGTTGGAGATACAAATCTATTTCTGCTTAAACTTTGCATGATTAAGCCCGCAATACTCATCCCAACACCCGCTAGAATTATCGCCAGTAGACGTGGTACACGACTGATTAAGAAAATCTTTAATTCTCTCGATTCCCAATTGAGCAAATCACTCGGTTTAATATCAATGGCACCTATAAAAAGCGAGATAATCGATAGGATGATTGCTGCAATTATTAACATCCACAGTCTCATTATTATCCCCATATCCTATTTAATCTTTGAGATCAATGAAAATGATTCTCAACTCTAATTCTAATCTCATTA
Source organism: Lysinibacillus timonensis (assembly GCF_900291985.1). Taxonomy (NCBI): domain Bacteria; kingdom Bacillati; phylum Bacillota; class Bacilli; order Caryophanales; family Bacillaceae; genus Lysinibacillus; species Lysinibacillus timonensis. Next base: position 2,055,599 of record NZ_LT985980.1, read on the forward strand.
TAAATGCAAATATCATAAATTGCAATAACTCTTGAGAATGAGAATCATTTGGTTTAGTTCCTTTAAATTAGTTTTATAAGCTTATCAATTTGTATCTTATCTACAAGTAACTGTCCCTATGAAACCTTTAAAAAACCCTTTCTTTAGAATAAACTTCATGATTCATTTCTATGCATAAAATTGTTTATATAAACGCACGCAAAAAAAGACGGCTTCCTTAAAAGGAAACCATCTATTTTTGTCCTAAATTTTAATTAGAAAGTTAATTCAATAGCAGTGTCAATTACTTCTTGTGGAACACTGATTTCTTCAACACCATTAATATTAGTGAATGCCATTGTTGTATTCATTAATACCGATTGACCTGAAGTAGATTCAACCATTTCCATATCCATTGTAATTTCTTCTGTATCAAAAGTCTCTTTGTTAATAACAATTACATAACTCATATCTTTAAATTCAATGCTCTCAAGAACAGATTGATCCTCAGCAGGTATAGCCCCCGTACTTAGCGCTTGTTCTAATAAGAAATCATTAAATTTTTCACCAGATGCATCTAAAGTTAAGATGTACTGGTCATCAGTTTGTTCAAAAGCAAAGTCTTCAATAAACTCTTGAAGCATAGCGAGTTGTTGAGAAGCATCCGCTTGACTTGCTGATTGGCCCATCATTTCTTCAAAACCTTCAGACGGCATTTTATTCCAAGACTCTGACATTTCATCAAACATATAAAAACCATCTTTAACTAAATACATTTCATAGCCCATTGGCATTTCTTCACCAGTAGCTGGGTCTGCCATTGTTGATGTACCCTTTGCATACATAGCCATCGGGTCCATTGTCATGTCCATTGTAAGATCGCTTTTAACATTTACTTCTTGACCTTCAGCAGTAATCACTTGTTCCATAGAAACTTCAGATGTAAGACTGTCTATTTCATTTTGTCTTTCCATTGCTTTTTCATATACTTCTTGTAAAGTTAACTCAGAAACTTCTGGTGCCTTATTTTCTGTACTTTCATTAGTTCCATTATTCGCCGTTTGTTCAGAAGAATCTTCTTCTTTTTCGACTGGCGTTGCAGTGCTGTTACATGCTGTTAAAATCATTGCGAATAAACACACAAATAATAGTGTTGTCCATTTTTTCATCTTTTCCAATCCTTTCAGGCTATCTGGTATTAGATAGATTCATAATAAGTTAGGAGAACTTATTAGTTTACTAATTTCTCCATACAGCCATTATATTGTAAAAGACGCAAGTTATTACATAGTAATAAATATCCATTTTTTTACACAGGCAAATGGTATCGCTTTTTTTATTTTACTAATACAAATTGCTCATACCTTTTATAATCGGCTTCTTTCACTTCTACAGAAAGCAAAGTACCTTCTTCTACATATTCTGTTGAAAGTACTGAGGCATTTTGGTTTAAGTAAGAAACAACATCCCCTCGTTCAAATGGAATAAGCATTTGACAGGTTACATAATTTGCTAATACTCTTTGTTTAATCAATTCAATTAATTCATCTAACCCTGTACCCTCTTTTGCAGAAATCCAAATGTTATTTCCACTGACTAAAGGATAATTTACGTTTGCTTGATCAGATTTGTTATATACATAGATAGTCGGTACATCTACTACTCCGATTTCCGTTAATGTTTTATTCGTCACATCCATCATAAATTGGTATTCTTCGTTTGATACGTCTACTACATGAAGCAATAGATCAGCATCCCTAGCTTCTTCTAACGTAGAACGGAATGCTTTTACTAGATGATGAGGTAATTTGCTAACAAATCCAACTGTATCAGATAATAAAAAGGACTTTTTGTCTTCTAGTTCAATGTTTCTTACTGATGTCTCTAACGTCGCAAAGAGCATATCTTTTTCAAAAACTTGTTTATGTTCATCTTGCGTGTATCTTTCTAACAACTGATTCATTATTGTTGATTTGCCAGCATTTGTATAGCCTACAAGTGATACAACAGGTATCTCATTCTTTTTTCGTTTTTTTCGCTGTGTTTCTCTTTGTTCTTTTACAGATTCCAAGTCTTTTCTTAACTTCGCTATTTGATCTTCAATTTTACGGCGATCTAATTCTAATTTTGTTTCCCCGGCACCGCGGTTTCTAAATCCACCACCTGTTCCTCCACCTTGTCGAGAAAGCGATGCGTGCAATCCAACTAACCTAGGCAACATGTATTGTAGTTGAGCTAATTCAACTTGCATTTTTGCCTCACGCGTTTTAGCACGTCTTTCAAAAATATCTAGAATCAGCATTGTACGATCGATTACTTTACTGTCTAAATCATGTTCCAAGTTTCTAATTTGTGAAGGTGAAAGCTCATCATTAAAAATGACTAAATTAGCTCCTGACTCCTCAAAAAAGTTTTTAATTTCTTCAATTTTACCAGTACCAACATAATGCGATGGTGTTACTCTTTCTAAATTTTGAGTTACAGTACCGACAATTTCAACATCAAGCGCTTTCGCTAAATCTGCTAACTCAATCATCGAATACTCAAAATTTGAGTCATTCTGTAAATTTACTCCAACTAATATTGCCTTTTCAATTAATACTTCTATCTCTTTTAATTCACTCACAGGTTCTCCTCCATGTATTAAAAACAGTATTATTTCTTCGTAACTGATATATATTATATCCTTTTACATATAAATAAAGACCCGTAACATTGTTACGGGTCTTATTTTATGAATTCTATTCTTCTTTTTCAGACTTTAGTAAAGATAATGTTTCGTCAAACTCTTTTTCAATTTCTGCATTCGGTTTGTAAGTAATTAAACTTGCAACCACTGCTGCAATTAAGCCTAATACAAACCCAGGAACAATTTCGTATAACATCCCAGACAACTCAGGACTTGATCCCCACACGTATGCAACCACAGCTCCAACAATCATACCAGCTAAAGCGCCAATATTTGTGAACTTTTTCCAGTACAACGCTAGTAGGATAACAGGTCCAAAGGCCGCACCGAATCCTGCCCAAGCAAATCCTACTAAATCCAAGATAGAGTTTTCAGGATCTAAAGCTAAGATAGCTGCAACTACTGCAACTACAAAAACTGCAATACGACCACCAGTAACATAATGTTTGTCTGATGCTGCTTTGTTAAATAAAGCTTTGTACATATCTTCAATTAAAGCTGAAGACGTTACGATTAATTGAGAAGCAATTGTACTCATAACAGCAGCTAAAATTGCCGCTAACATAATCCCTGCAATGAATGGGTGGAATAAGATTTGTCCCATTTCTACGAAAATTGTTTCAGCATCAAAATCTTCATTTAACATGTTGTTTTGTTGGAAGTAAGCTAAACCAACGAAAGCAGTACCCATTGCTCCAAATAAACTTAGAATCATCCAACCGATACCAATACGGCGTGCTTGTTTCAATTCCTTATGAGAATTGATTGCCATAAAGCGTACGATAATGTGAGGCTGACCAAAATATCCAAGACCCCATGCAACTGATGATATAACTCCAGCAACAGTTGCAGTTGAGGCAAACAAGTTAAAGTGTTCAGGATTAACTGCTTGAATAGAGGCAACCGTTTCACCAAATCCACCAGTTACAAAAATACCTACGATTGGTACTAAAATTAACGCTAAGAACATAATTAGACCTTGTAAAAAGTCAGTATAACTAACGGCTAAGAAACCACCAAATAATGTATAGCCAACTGTAACAATCGCTACAATTAACATACCTGTTAAATAATCTAATCCAAACGCACTTTCGAAGAATTTACCACCAGATACCATTCCAGATGATACATAGAAAGTGAAGAATACTAAAATTATAATGCCTGAAACAATACGAATTAACTTTGTATTGTCACGAAGTCGGTTATCTAAGAAACTTGGAATTGTAATCGAATCTTTTGATACCTGCGTGTAAACACGTAAACGTGGTGCAACTAAGATATAGTTTAACCAAGCCCCGACTGTTAAACCAATTGCTATCCATGCCTCTACCATTCCAGAGAGGTAAATTGCTCCTGGTAACCCCATTAATAACCAGCCAGACATATCCGCAGCACCAGCACTTAAAGCAGTAACTGCCGGTCCAAGACCACGTCCCCCTAGCATATAATCGTTTAAGTTTGACGTTCTTTTATATGCATACCAACCTATTAAAATCATTGCGAGCATATATATTACGATTGCAATTGCTTGCCATGTTAATTCATTCACGCCATATCCCCCTAGCCAAAAATTTAGTAAAATAGCGTTCTAAATAGAAATTCCCTTCACTACTTAGAACTCTTCTTGATAATATTAATGTATCATATTATGAACATTTTGTGACCATCTAATTTAAGGAAATTCTAAAAATTAAGCATATTTCATCATATCATAAATTATTTTAATATATATAATCTCCAAAACTCCCTATAAATATCTATTTGAATTTTATGTTAAACTAACTTTTAACAATTCTATTGGAGGACACACCTATGGATTTTGAACAAATGAAACAAGAATTATTAAAACGTATAGATTCTAAGTCATTAGTCAACGCAACAATTAGTCAACCTAGACAAAAATCAAGCGAGTTAAAAAGAGTAAAGATTAAACCAATTGAACTTAAAGGCCAATATCATATTCAAGTTGAGTATCAATTTGAAAGGATATTAAAGCATGAGAACATTTTAGTAGAAAAGTTTGAACAATTTTTAGAAAAAATGTTAGAACAGTTCAGACAAGTTCATGCTCAATTTACAAATGAAACTATTCAAATTCAATTATCTAAAAAAAATAAAGTCGTGTGGAAAATTGAGCAAACGGACGAGAAATCCGTTAATTTATCCCACAATCGGAAAAAGCAATATTTACTTGATGATTCTAAACCCTATCCATTTCTAATCCGTTTAGGGGTACAAACAGGTGATGGGAAGGTGAAAAAACAAAAGTACGATAAATTTAAACAAATTAATCGTTTTTTAGAATTTATCGACGACTGTCTAGATCATCTACCTCAAGATAAACAAATACGGATTTTAGACTTTGGATCCGGTAAATCCTATTTAACTTTTGCAATGTATCACTATTTAAAAATCGAAAAAGGATTAAATATCAAAGTAACTGGATTGGATTTGAAAAAGGAAGTAATAGAAGAATGTCGTGTAATAGCAGAAGACTTAGACTATAATGACCTTGAATTTTTAGTAGGTGATATTGGTGACTATAATGATGAAACATCTGTTGACATGGTTGTAACATTGCACGCTTGCGATGTGGCTACCGACATGGCATTAGCTAGGGCAGTTAAATGGGGGGCAAAGGTTATTTTGAGTGTCCCTTGTTGTCAACATGAGTTAAATAGACAATTAAACTCACCTGCTTTAAATATTATGACACAACACGGTTTAATTAAAGAACGTTTTGCCGCTCTTGCTACTGATTCAATCAGAGCTGAAATTCTTACATTAGTTGGCTATGAAACGCAAGTATTAGAATTCATTGATATTGAGCATACTCCAAAGAATATTTTATTACGTGCTTATTACACTGGTAAAAAGCCATCTTTAGAACAACTAAATCGTTATGAAACCTTTGTTCATTTTTTATCAGCAAAGCCATTTTTACAAAATGAATTAAAGGATTATTTATTATAATTTAACTTTAATAATCATATTTCATATAGACAAGTATAAATTGTTGAAAAGTCCTCAACTTATACTTGTCTATATTTTTATGTAAGTACTAGTTAAGATTTATTGAGAATGAACTACGAAGATTTTTTGATGGTACATGGATGTATAGGTAGTTGGAGATTCTTGCTATTCTAGCAAAGAATGGTACCAATAAAGCAATTTACCCAGTATCTCACTCAGAATGCGAATGACTATAGCACTAACATAATGTAATTTAATATAAATACCAACCAAAATATGGTTTGTACAATGTTACGGGAATGTAAATTTTGTATATTGCAATACAAATATTGTATAGATTTAATAAATAATTTGTTATTATTATTAAGGTTTTTTAAAAACTCACGTATAAATCAGGAGGCAACAAAATGTTTAGTTCAAGAAAGCAAGATCCTTTTTTCTTATCATTACATAAGATTGCGGAAAATATGAGAGAAGCAATCCATTATGCTAATAAAGCAAAATATGAAACCGTGGCCGACCTAAAAGAGGTTTCAATTAAAATGAAACAATATGAAACTTATGGTGATAACCTAATTCATGAATTGATCGTTATGTTAAATAAATCATTTATGACACCCATTGAGCGAGAAGATATTTTGGCTCTAGCAAATCGTCTAGACGACGTCCTCGACGGTGCAGAGCATTGTATTGCTCATTTTGAAATGTTCTCCTTCACTGATATAGATGAATCTATGCGAACATTTTTCGATTTCATAACAAAGAGCGCAGATGAAATCGTAGCAGCTATTGAACTGTTAAATAAAAAAAATCTGGTTGAAATGCGTAAACATATCATCCTAATTAAAGACTATGAACGAGAGTGCGATGAAGTTTCAAGATCGTCAATTAAACAGTTGTTCTTAAAAGAAAAGGACCCTATTCGACTAATTAAGTTTAGAGATCTATACAACCAATTAGAAGACATAGCGGACTACTGTCAAGATGTAGCCAATACACTTGAAACGATTATTATGCGAAACGCTTAGGAGCGAAAGTTTAAATGGATATTATATTAATTCTCACTATTCTCGTTGTAATTTTTGCTCTCGCATTTGACTTCATTAATGGTTTTCACGACACTGCAAATGCAATAGCAACATCAGTTTCTACCCGCGCATTACCACCACGTGTTGCAGTATTACTTGCAGCAGTGATGAATTTTTTAGGAGCTATAGCCTTTGTAGGTGTGGCCAAAGCAATTGCTAGCGACATTGTAGATCCTTTTTCATTAAATGTTACTCCTGATGACTCGACAGGTACAGTAGTTATATTAGCAGCTTTATTATCAGCGATTACGTGGAACTTATTGACGTGGTATTTTGGAATTCCATCAAGTTCTTCCCATACCTTAATCGGATCAATTGCCGGAGCTGCTATTGCTGCAGCTGGTTTAGGAAAAATAAACATAGGTGGCTTTTCAAGTATTATCATAGGTTTAATTGTGTCGCCTTTCTTAGCGCTTGCTGTAGGATTTATATTCATGAGTATTTTTAAGTTACTTTTTAAAAACTTCAATCTATACCGAACAAATAAAGGGTTCCGTACGCTACAAATTTTGACTGCTTGTCTTCAGTCATTTACCCATGGTACAAATGACGCTCAAAAGGCAATGGGAATTATTACAATGGCCCTAATTGCTGCAGGATTACAAACTGATGATAATGTCCAAGATTGGGTCCGTATATCTTGTGCCATTGCTATGGGATTAGGAACGTCGATTGGTGGATATAAAATTATTAAAACTGTAGGGACAAAAATTATGAAAATCCGTCCCGTTAATGGAGCCGCTGCAGATTTAGCTTCTGCTTCTATCATTTTCGGTGCAACATTAATTCACTTACCAGTATCAACAACTCATGTAATCTCATCTGCTATAATGGGCGTAGGTTCTGCGGAGCGCGTTAAAGGTGTCAATTGGGGCGTAGCTCGTAAAATTGTCCTTACATGGTTAATCACAATGCCAATATCAGCTGTTATGGCTGCTATCATTTTCTACATCTTAAATATTTTCTTCTAACCAAAATTGATGGCCCAGAGAGTTAGTTTTCGGACATCGTCAACCATATAATAAGATAAAAAAGGACCGGTTCAATCTAGTTGAATCGGTCTTTGTTCAATGGATTGTGATTGTGCTGCAGATAGTTCATTACTTTTTTGGGGCTCATATGTTGCGAAAAAGAATTGAAATGCCATAAAAATTAAGATTACTAATACAATTACTAATACAACCACCGATATTGCTGCTTTTTTTCCGCTCATTCTGATTCTCCTTTACTTTTGCATTTTAAAGCCTTCTTCTTTTAAATAGGAGACAGCAGCTTCTCTCGTTCCAAAGCTTTCTTCTAAATTTCCATTGAAATAAACATTCCAACTTCTTCTATTGAAGTTTAGTTCTAATAAGGAACCTTCTTTCGAAACCCATGTTTCGACAATTGGTTCATCATGATCTTCAGCCAAATAAGAAATCGAATCATTTAGAATTTCCCGTAGTTTCCCCTCACTATACTCCCTTATGTTAACTAATCCTTTATCATTCGCTTCTTCTTCATATTTTAATAAATCACCAACATAAACAAAACCGTTTCCATTAGGATGTAGTTTTTCAACTACGATTGTTTTTTCATATAAACTTCCATCAAAGTGATAATTAAGTCGATTAAGTGATATTTCCTTTTTTGTTAACTCTGGAAATGATTCTATTATTGCCTTTTTCTGTTCAAATGTTAACATGTATGAGCTCCTTATTTTCCTTTTCTTATCAACAAGTATACCTCAATGAAATGAAAAACAGCACACCCGATTGGTATACTGCGTTCACTAATATTTTCTTTATACTGATTTCGTTGCGGCTTCTCTAATTTTTCGGCGCTCTTCGTAAATATTCTTTACAATCGCTTTTATAACCGCATATGTTGGGATCGCTATAATAATTGCAATAAATCCACCAATATTACCAGCAGCTAATACAACTGAAATAACTGTTAACGGATGGACATTTAACTTTTCACCCATTATATTTGGAGTAATTAAGTTACTTTCTACTTGCTGAGCTACAAGTGTAATTACGCAAACCCAAACAACTAAAATTGGATCTTGTACTAATGCTACTACAATGGCAGGTGCAAGTGAAATCCACGGACCGATAAAGGGAATCATATTCATAAAAAACGCAAATATCGCAAGTAATAATGAATAGTCTAATCCTATTAAAAGATAGCCTATATAGATAGATATAGCTAATATCGCACTAATCAATACTTGCCCCTGTACATAGTTTCTTAACACGTTATCTATATCCGATAACGTTTCTTTAATCCATCTACGTCGCTCTCCAGAAAAGATATTATAGATATTTGGTGCGAACTTTTCGTGGTCCTTTAACATAAAAATAAAGAAGAACGGAATTAGTATCAAAGTGAACGTGGCAGAAACAGCACCAGTAATAAACGAAACGATCATTTGACTGCCTGCAACAGCAATACCTTGTATTGACTCTGAAACTGAATCTATTAATTGCTCCGCCTGTGGTGGTAAGTTATCTTTGTTATTAATGACAAAATCAGTGGCTTCCATGATTTTATCTCCTATATATGGGGCATTTTTAGCCAAGTTATTTACTTGATTCATTATAGGATTTGCCACTAGCAATGCTAATCCGGTCAGTAATCCTGCAAGTACTAATACAATCGTTAATATACTACCCCATCTAGGCATTCCGCGTTTTTCTAACAATCTTTGTAGAGGCTCTGATATGTAATAAAGAACCCCTCCAATTAACAGAGGAATAAATATCGTTTGTAAAATGATAAACAGAGGATTAAAAATCCAGTGAATTTCAAGTGTATATCTTACTATTAATAATAGAATTAATAAGCTAATTCCAACTTGAAACCAAACCTTATTTGTCATATATAGTTTCACTCCTTTCAGTTTACTATTACTATTTTCTACCAAAAGTATCGTATTCAAACTAAAGATGAATATTTTAACAATAGTATATCAACTAATAATAATAAAAACCTTACAATTTTTTTGCAACTATTTCCCTTATAGAAATGTCATCAATAATTTTTTTATGTTTTATACAACAACTGAAAAAATCCGATAGCAGAAGCTACCGGATTCATCCATATCATTTTAAAATTAGTCTTCCAAATCGGCATTGTGATAAACACGTTGAACATCATCTAAATCTTCTAATGCGTCGATCATTTTTTCAAATTTAACTTTATCATCGCCTGTTAATTTCACTTCTGTTTGAGGAAGCATAGTCAATTCTGCTACAGAGAATTCTGTAACCCCTGCCGCTTTAAATGCTTCTTGTGCAGCATGGAATTGATCTGGTTCAGCATAAACAATCGTTACATCTTCTTCTTCAAATACATCACGTGCATCAACATCTGCTTCTAATAGAATTTCTATAACATCATCCGCAGATTTACCTTCAATACCAAATACTGCTGTAGAGTCAAACATGTAAGTTACAGAACCACTTACACCCATGTTCCCACCATTTTTACCAAAAGCAGCACGTACATCGGAAGCTGTTCTATTTACGTTATTTGTTAATGCATCAACAATGACCATTGTTCCACCTACACCAAAGCCTTCATAACGTAATTCATTATAATCTTCGCCGCCAGCACCTTTAGCTTTATCAATAGCTTTATCAATAATGTGTTTTGGGACATTGTAAGTTTTAGCACGTTCTAATACAAACTTTAATGCCGCATTTGATTCTGGATCTGGTTCACCTTTTTTAGCAGCTACATAGATTTCAACACCAAACTTCGCATAGATACGACTGGTATTTTTATCTTTTTCTGCTTTTTTATCTTTAATATTATTCCATTTACGACCCATTGGGATCACTCTCTTTCATTGTTATGGATATACATCAAGGCATGTTCACCTATATTAAGTAAATGAGACTGTAATATTATACAACAACTTGTTATAAAATCAAAATGCGTTGAGTTAGTCATTTAAGAAGGCTAATCATATACACTAAAAATATTAAACTTGCAAAAAATGTAATATATATTAAAAATTGTAAAGTCTTGCATTTTCCCATAATATGTATGATATATATTAATTATAAATGTAATAAGGTGGAATTTCTTATGCGGAAAATTATATATCTTATAACACTTTTCTTGTTCATAGTTGGATGTTCTCCAAGCTCAGAATTATCTCTACCCACCAATGCAAACAAATTGAACATTATACCTCCTACAGAGAATAAAAGTGAAACTATTCAATACGTTAGAATAACTGATAAAAAGATGGCACTTACCTTTAATGGTTTAGCAGAAGAGGAAACAATGCTAGATATATTAGATGAGTTAGATAAAATAAAAGTAAAAGCGACTTTTTTTATACCCGGTTATAGAATTGCAGAAGACCCTACGTTAGTCAAGGATATTATTGAACGAGGACACACTATTCATAACAATACACTAAACCACGAAATAATGGATCACTACTCATATGAGCAAACTTTCATGGAGATAGAACTTGCAAATAAACTTTTCCAAGAGAAACTAAATTATCAACCTAAGTATATTCGTAGTAGGACTGGTGATTCTACACTAAATTTGGAACTTGCTGCAGCACAGCTCGGAATGGAAGTAATCGGATATTCCATTAACCCTCAAGACCGAAATATGCAAAGCGCTATAGAGATTGCAAACTATGTAGAGAGATTTTCTACAAGAGGAGCCATTATTCAACTAAATACATATATTAACCCTTCAGTAGTTCCCGCTATTGCTTTAATACACCAAAATGCGATTAAAGAAGGTTATGAACTGACTACAATCGAAGACTTAATTGCATCCTCTCATACAGTTAAAACTGCTGAAGAAATTCTTGGTACAGATGCACTATCACTTAATCCCAATTACGCTAATGTTGAACCGAATCTATTTTACTTTAAGCAAACAGATCAAAAAGAAGTGGCATTAACTTTTGATGATTATGCTGGGGATGCAACTACATCCGCAATATTAGATATACTAGATCATTATAAAATTAAATCTACTTTCTTTCTAATAGGTAGAGGAGCAGAACAAAATCCAAATCTAGCAAAGCTAATTTTAGATGCTGGTCATGAAGTTGCAAATCATTCCTTTCATCATTTAGATGTTACACAAATGGACCCGGTAGATTTACAAAAAGATGTCATCAAAGCTGACCAAGTTTTAGCGGAAGCAATTCAAGATATCCCATTAAGATATTTTAGACCTGCACAAGGAATCATCGATGAGGAGTCCGCAAAAATCATATCCGCGACTGGTATTGATGTAATCGCTATGTATGATGTTACGTCATTTGATTGGGATACTTCATTATCTGCTCAGGATATATATCAAAGAGTCATGGAGGATACAAAACCTGGTAGTGTAATTGTTATGCATATCTTAGACGGTAAAAACAATATTGAAGCTCTTCCATTAATTATTGAAGATTTGCTAAGTCAAGGATATGAATTTAAACTGATGTCAGAATGGATATCAGAAACTGCTCAGGGAAAACAGGAGGATTAAATTAGGTATGAATAATAAGAAAGAAGTTATTACAATGCCACTTGGAGATCGAAGAATTCTTTCAAACGTCCCCGATCCTGAAAAAGTTCGCCTATTAATAGATCGAAGGGGATTTCACTCAGAAACGGAAGTTCGATTCCTAAATACTAATAGGCTCTTTGACAAAAGAAAATTAGGACAACGATATATCGCGGACTTCCCTATTCAACGAATCTTTTCAAAGAAAAGAGGTTTGTTAATAGGGGACTTTACGTGTAAAAACATTTCCAATTCCGGAATACTAATCTCTTCTGAGAACAGTTGCCACCCTTTACTTGTTGGTCAACAGTTAACCTTAACTTTTGAAATTCCTGGAGGAGCAATGCCTGAAGGATTTGAGTCTAAAGTTACGACGAATGGAACCGTTGTTAGAGTTGAAACGGAAATAGTCGATGGAAAGCCTTTAACTCTATTCGCATTAAATTTTGATAAACCATTAGATAAATACTTTAAGAAAAGAAGATGGGGCTATTCACTGTTTATATCAAGTTTATTGTTATTTCTAATAACATTTATCATCGTATTAATGCGGTCTGAAAGTGTTATTTACTTTAAATTCAATCAATTTCTATATTCTTATAGTTTAATAGCTGCTGCCTTTCTATTAAGTCGATACCTATTTGGTATGTTTTACAAAAAAGTAAGGACAAGCCCAATGTACGAACCAGGTGTTTCGATAATTATTCCTGTTTTTAATGAAGAAGAGTGGATATCTCGAACGATTTTAAGTTGTATCGACCAAGCATATCCAATCGACAAATTAGAAGTAATTATTATTGATGACTGTTCAACAGATCGAACTGCTGAAAAAGTTAGAGAAACAATTAAAAGAATTCATTCTGTTGGAGAACAATTTAATACGAAAGAGAGGATTCAGTTCTATATACAACCTGTAAACAAAGGAAAACGGGAAGCTTTAATTGAGGGTGTCCACTTAGCAAAACATGACTTAGTTGTTTTTGTTGATTCGGATAGTTTTTTAGAACCGAATGCTATTCGTAATATCGTTCAACCTTTCCAAGATCCTAAAATGGGAGGCGTTGCCGGAAGAACAGACGTTGAGAACAAGTACACAAATGCATTAACAAAACTACAAACAGTTCGATATTATATTGCTTTTAGAATTATGAAGGCTGCAGAAGCATGCTTTGATTGTGTAACTTGTTTATCAGGACCACTATCCTGTTATCGAAAAGAGCTCGTTTTAGAAAACGCAAATGATTGGTTAAATCAAAAGTTTTTAGGCCACCCTGCTACATTCGGTGATGATAGAAGCTTAACGAACTATATCTTAAAAACACATAGAACGAGTTACCAAGATAATGCAGTTTGTTCCACTATTGTTCCTTCCAGTTATTCAACATTTATTAAACAGCAAATGCGATGGAAACGATCTTGGTTACGTGAGTCACTAAGAGCCATTTCCTTTATGTGGAAAAAGGAGCCCTTTATGTTTTTATTCTTTATTATCGGCTTCATTGTTCCTATTGCCGCCCCAATCGTTGTTTTGTATAACCTTATTTATGTACCAGTTGTTTATCATATTTTTCCTACTACCTTCTTAGTAGGCTTGCTATTAATGGCTTTAATGATGAGTTTGACCCATTTATTTTTCAAAAAAAGTACACTTTGGTTTTTTGGCATCTTCTTTGTGATTTTCTACGAGTTTGTTCTCTTATGGCAAATGCCAATCGCTTGGGTAACATTTTGGAAATCAACTTGGGGTACGAGAGATACACCTCAAGATATTTTGGAAAAAGAAAAGAAAAGAATGAAAAAATTGAAAAAGAAGAGAAAATATTATCCTGTATATAGTGGCCAAGGAGAACTGAAAGGAGAGTAATCATTATTCTTTATAGAAATAGATTAAATTACAAGAAAAAGAATGTAATGAAAATCATAAGAACAATATTACAAATTATTATTATCAGTCTTCTATTAGCAGTCGTAATCCCCTTCATTTTTTATACAGAAAAATACAAGGTTTTAGATCAAAGCAAGTTTACGAATACAGAAGGATTTATTGCACTATCTTACTTTGGTGTCGATCTTTATGGCAATACAAAATATATTTCAAAAGAAACTCTTGAGAAACAACTTACACTTTTAAAAGATCAAGGTTTTGAAACGATTTCCCAACAGCAAATTATCGATTTTTACCAAAATGGTTCTCCCCTACCTGAAAAAGCACTTTTTTTATCATTCGAAGATGGGCGGAACGATTCGAGCATATTTGCCCAGCCTATTTTAGAGAAACTTAACTATAAAGCTACGATGTTTACTTATGCAAATAAGATGGATACGTCTGACACAAAGTTCTTAAAACCAAAGCATTTAATAGATATGACAAATAGCGGTTTCTGGGAATTGGGCACAAATGGGTACCGATTAACTTATATAAACATATTTAATAGCGAAGGCGAGTATATTGGCTTACGTGACGAAAACAATGTACCCGATAAAACTGAAATTGAATATTACAATCATTATTTAATGGATTATATCCGAGACGAATATATGATCACAACCGAAACAATCGATGACATGAAAGAGCGAATCAAAAATGATTATTCACTAATTAAGAATATTTATACCGAAGAATTCGGTTATATTCCAAAAGCGTATGCAATCATGCATGCGAATACACTCTATAATCATATGGACAAACATGTTGAGGAAGCTAATGACACTCAAATAAAGGATATATTTTCATTACATTTTAATATGGAGCTAGATGCATATAATCATTCACAAGAAGACCTTTATAATTTATCTCGATTACAAGTTGCTCCTTATTGGCCTATAAATCATTTACTAATGAAAATTCAGGAGGACAGTAATATACCTATTCAATTTCATATTGGGAAAAAAGAATTAGCAAATAATTGGATTTTAGAAAATGGAGTTGCGGAGTTTGATGATAATAAAGTGATTGTAACTTCCTACCCTTCGGAAGAATCGAAACTAACGTATCACCAAGCTATTCCTTATAACTCAGAGATTCAATTTACACTTAAAGGCAATGTTGTTGGAAATCAATCTCTTTACTTAAAAAATACCCAAAATCAAAACCAGTTAATAATAAACTTAAAAAATAATGAACTAAGTATTTCAGAAACTACAGAAACAGGTGAAAATCTATTAGGAGAATTCCCATTGGATGAGATTAAGTGGAACGAAGAAGATTACGCATTTAATAAAGCAACCACATATAATTATTGGGATACACAACAAGGTTCAAGAATTGATGAAGAAGAGTATCCTAGTAACATTCCAAATGAGAGACAATTTAATGTTACTTTACTAGATAACGAGCTTATTATCGTAATTGATCAAAAACAGACATTTACGATTACGTTTTCAGAATTTAAGGCATCCGAAAAACTTTATCTATCATTTGGTGGTTCTGCCATTTCACAAGATACCACTCATGAACAATATAAAGACACAATTTACGATGCAATCATATCTAGCGTGATAATAAAAAGAAATGACAATGTCATATTTACTACTGAATCAAACGGAATAAATTATTCAATCGATAAAGTATCTGAATATTTCACTAACACAGTAGATTTCTTTATTGAAATATTTTAATTATAGGTGGGGTTATTATTCGCCAAATCATCTTTTATATTATCGTTACCATTATACTACTAGTCTACTTCACAAATATTTACCTAAACGTTGATACACGCTCTATATATGATGATAATCACGAAAAATCAGAATTGTCACTATGGCTAGTTGATTGGAATTATAAAGCTTCCATCGAAGAGGCCTCATACATTAACAAAGGAATAGAAAATATCCAACTTTTCACTACCTATTTTGATCAGGATTACAATTTGTATCAATCTCATGATGCAAAGCAATTAATAGACCAAACCTTTTCACACAATGCATTAAAGAGTAATGATGTTTATCTAACTATCATCAATGATCAATTCATTTCACAACACCAAGTAATTCAGAAGAATCCTGAAATTCTAACAAATTTGCTCTCAACCAAATTAACAAAAGAAGAACATATCCAACAAATTATCAAGATTGCGAAACAATACCCATATGAGGGTGTAGAAATAGATTACGAAAAAATACCAATAGATTCTGTTCAAGCATATTGTGCATTTCTTGAAGAATTGAATCGAGAATTAAAAAAGATAAATTTATCATTGAGAGTGGTTTTAGAACCAAGTTTCCCTATTGAAAGTGCTGATTTACCTCAGGATATTCAATACGTTGTCATGGCCTACAACTTATTTGGTTACCACAGTGGTCCAGGACCTAAATTGAATTATGAGTATTTGGAAAAATTAACGAATAAATTATCAAAGACGAATTTAGATGTAAGTATTGCATTGGCTACTGGAGGATTTAAATGGAGTGATAAAGAAATAGACGACTTAACCGAACAGGAAGTCCAACAAATCATAGATGACTATCCAGTTAACCCCTCCAAAGACCCTTACAGTGATGCTATGTATTTTACCTATACCGATAGAAATAATAATCAACACGAAGTGTGGTACGCGAATAATTCAACTTTACAAGCATGGATTAGTTATTTAAAATCCAAGAACTTTTACGAAATCTCTATATGGCGAGCTGGTGGATTAAGTACAAATACACTTGACCTACTTAAGTTATTTCCAAATTAAATATTAGGTAATTAATTCGAATAAGAAGAAGGTATACAATAATGAATTCACAAATACTAATTTCGGTTATAGGGTTAGGTTACGTAGGACTACCTTTAGCGATTGAATTGGCAAAGGTATTTTCTGTTGTTGGGTACGATATTAATGAGGAAAAAATTAATTTTTATCGTAAGGGGATTGATCTAACAAATGAAGTTGGACATGAAGTATTAAAAAATTCAACTATTCGTTTTTCTAATGATGAGCAGGATTTATCAGTATGCAATTTTCATATCATTGCCGTTCCAACACCTATAAACAGCGATAAAACTCCAAATTTAACACCCATTATTAATGCATGCAAAATGGTTGGTCGTTATTTAACTAAAAATTCGATAGTAGTATTTGAATCAACAGTCTACCCAGGTACTACGGAAGAAATATGTATACCTGTTTTAGAGCAAGTATCAGGTTTAACATTAGGAAGGGATTTCAAAGTTGGTTATTCACCAGAAAGAATTAATCCTGGAGACAAAATTAATACTTTAAGAAATATCATTAAAATCGTTTCGGCTACTGATAAGGAATGCTTAGATATAGTTAGTTTTGTATATAACTCCATAATTGATGCAGGTGTTTATCCTGTAAGTTCTATTAAAATTGCTGAAGCTGCAAAAATTATTGAAAATACACAAAGGGATATTAATATTGCTTTTATGAATGAATTATCTATGGTATTCCACAAAATGAATATTGATACGGATGAAGTATTACATGCGGCATCAACCAAGTGGAACTTTATTAACTTTAAGCCAGGTTTAGTGGGTGGTCATTGTATCGGTGTCGACCCATACTATTTTATTTATAAAGCCGAACAACTAGGTTATCATTCTCAAATAATAGCAGCAGGTAGAAAGATTAATAATGAGATGGGTAAATTTGTTGCTCAAAGTATAGTGAAGGAAATGACGAAAAGGGGCATCTTGAATAACAAATGTCGTATCGGTATTCTAGGATTTACTTTTAAAGAAAACTGTTCGGATTGCAGGAATACTAAAGTAATCGATATTGTTAAAGAATTAGAAGACTATAACTTTGAAGTACTCATTCATGATCCACTTGCGAAACAAGATGAAGTTTATTATGAGTATAATATTGAGCTCGTTGAAAAAGAGGCTTTTGTGAACTTAGATACAGTAGTTATAGCTGTAGCCCATGATATTTTTAAGGATTATTATTCATATGAAATAATTAGAAAAATGTTAAAAAATAAAAGTTCTATTATTTTTGATTTAAAATCTATTTACAATAAACAGGAACTTGCTGAATTGGATATAATGAGTTGGAGTTTATAAAAGTTAATGGTAAGGGGCACTAAAGCCCCTTACTCATTGCTATTTTTTTTAATAAGGCCGCACAACCATCAACGACTAACTCATATGTTTCTTGAAAATCTCCAGTATAATATGGATCTGGTACATCCTTTTGGTGAGGCGTTATATCTAAAAAGCGAAATATTTTCGGATGGTCTGGTTGGCCTAACATCTCTCGAATATTACGGACGTTACTCGAGTCCATTGCAATAATATAATCAAAACGCTCAAAGTCTTCTTTGCTTAATTGTCTTCCTTTTAAGCCTTTAGTAGAAATATTAAATTCTTTTAATTTCATCAAGGTTCCTTTATGCGGAGGTTCTCCTATATGCCACGAACTAGTTGCCGCAGAGTCAACTTTTATTTTATCGCTTAAACCTTTTCTGTCGATTATGTCCCTCATAACAGCTTCCGCCATAGGGGATCTGCATATATTTCCTAAACAAACAAATAGAATATTAATCATAATGATTCTCCTTCCTATTATTAAAGAAAGAGGCTGGGACAAAACAAAAAAACATTATTTTTTTCGACGAGAAAAATAATGTTTTTTAATATACAGAAAATTAACTCCGCTCCGGGGACGCATTCCGCGGGCCCGCCTCGAGCCTCCTCGTCGCAAGCTTCTAAGGGGTCTCGAGGCACGGGCTGTTCCCGTAGGAAGCTTTGCTCTGCATCGAAAGCGTAGTGGCAGATGCACTTGCCCCTACACTCCCTTCAATTTTTCTTACTTATCCGATTTTTATCATTGGTAAAAGTGCATTTTTTCAAAAAATCGAGTTATGCCCCAGCCTCTTGTCTGTTATTTTTGTATTTCCTTTTCTTTCAGGACTTCTATTAACCGATTAAACTCATCCTCTAACAATTGTGTAGCGGCTTCTCTTCCTTCTTTACCACCTTCAACGATGAAAGGTTCGCCATAGATTAAATATCCCTTTTTACGTTTAAATACTTCTTTCACATTCCGCGGTCCAATGTAAGCAGCAGGAACAATTTTCGCTTTTGCAAGTTGTGCAATTGTAATTGCACCTTGTTTTAGTTCTGTATTTTCAGTTGATCTTGTTCCACTTGGAAAAATGCCTACAATTTTCCCTTCTTTAATTAACTGTCTAGGAATTTTAATAACGCTTGGGCCGGGGTTTTCACGATCTACTGGGAATGCATTTAATCTCTTAATTAATGGACCTAGAACCTTATTATCAAATAACTGCTTTTTCGCCATAAAGTGGATAGGTTTTGGAAATATAGAAACACCTAAATTTAATATATCTACATATCCATTGTGCGTACAAGCAATAATATAGCCTTCGTCACCCTTAGGTAAATTTTCTTTACCGTAAACTTTCGCTTTTGAACCATTTATTGTTAAAAATACATTTACAGCTCTAGCACCAAAATCATACAACACTTTTTAGTCTCCTACCCTTATTCTATTTACTACTGTTATTGTAATCGAAAAGTAACCTTCGATTCAATTTTGTTTTTCCTATATATGCCCTATCATTATATCTAGGTCAATCGTTATTTCGTTCATATCTATTTTATTTTCTTCATTAATATGCCATCCAAGAGGTGTCATCTCTAATAGCTTAGGTACTAATTGACGTTCCAATGGTACAGTATATGTAACGCGTTGAATTTGCACATTATTAAAATACTCTTTAAATCTTTCTACTGTTTGTAAGTTGGAGTATTGTTCTTTTTCCGAATGAGCGAAAGCTTGTCTCCTAATCTCTCTAAGATAATTTTCTTGAGGAATTACTTTAATAACCATTCCATTTCGTTTTAATAAGCGTTTGAATTCATCATAATTAGCAGGGGAGAGAAAGTTTAAGATAACGTCAAATGATTTTTCTTGGAATGGGCTTCTGGTTAAATCACCTACACACCAGATCATCTCAGTAGTACTTTTCGCAGCCGTTAAGATACCTTCCTTCGAAATATCTATTCCTACAGAGGTAATATTTGTATCTCTTTTTTCTACTATTTTAACTAGGTGACTTCCTTCTCCACAACCTGTATCTAAAATAGTCTTAACATTTTTGTCTATTGCTATAGCAATCTTTTCATGAATTAGTTCATATAATCCGCTTTGAATAACCTCTTTTCTTGATTCAAACAACTCTTTGCTATACATGGAATTTACTGGCTTCGTCAAAAAGTTTACATGCCCCTGTTTCGCTACATCAAATGAATGATTCATAGGGCACGTTATACCTCCATATGATTGAATAGTCATTCTACTTTTGCAAATCGGACATTGAAATAGTTCTTCATTTTCTTTCATAAAAGATATACTTATTTCTCTCTTAGAAGGTTTTCCCATCTTACAACTCCTTTATTTTTCCTTCGTGGTATATTTGTCACTCCGTATTTATTTTTATATAAATACTAACAAACTTAATCATCTAATGCTATTTAACAAACAATCTTAGCTATACTTTATAGTGTACCTTTTAAAGAGTAGATTAAAGTAAGTTTACACGAAAGAACTCATTTCCTGGGGAATAGTGTCAACACACTAAAATAAACCTGCAAAGCCTTTATGAAGACTAGCAGGTTACATCCTTTTTAGTTTTAACAATCTTGAGGTTTAGGCGGTGTATTGTATATATATGGTGGGGCTGGTTTCAATTCAGGTTTCGGTGCAAATGGAACTGGTTTTTCAACATATTGGAATACACCTTCACCATCTAAGCTTGGACCGTGAGCCCATCTTCCATGTGCACTTTGATTTCCTGCAGAATTATTAAATAAAACGTGTGAAACTTCACGATGTTCTAACTCTCGAGGGAAAGTACTTGGAACAACAATATTTTCTTTTTCTTCTAGTTCTTTAATTGCCGCATACCATTGGTTTTGATGCATAGTATCACGAGCTAATAACCAAGCAAGCATATCCTTAACACCACGGTCGTCTGTCATTTCATATAATCTTGCTACTTGAAGTCTACCTTGTGATTCTGCTGTTAAGTTCATACGGAAATCTGCTAATAGGTTTCCACTTGCAATAATATAATCAGCTGTCCAACGGTTTCCATTACTATCAGCTGGCATTGCACCAAGACCTGAAACAATAATATGTTGCGGATTCATTCCACCTAGGATAGCGTTAATTACTGGATCTTTTGCCGCGGCCTCTAATGTTGGAACTGGTGCACCTTCCAATAGTCTAGCAATCATCGTCGCTAGCATCTCAATATGCGCTAGTTCTTCTGTACCAGTATCTAAAAGTAAATCTCTATATTTTTCGTTACCCCTTACATTCCACCCTTGGAATAAATATTGCATGGCAACTGATATTTCTCCCCATTGACCACCAAGTACTTCTTGTAGCATTCGAGCAAACACCGGATCTGGCCTATCAGGTTTTGCGTGATATTGCAATTCCTTAACATGGTAAAACATCTTTCTATTTTCACTCTCCTTTAATTTACCTAGTTGTAGATTATGCGAGCGTGAAAATATTGCCACCGCTTTCCAAAAAGTAATAACAAACAATTTTTATAAAGAAGTTTATAAATTTTTAATATTTGTAAATAATAACGGTGATGTCTTAATACACCCAAGAAATATGGAGGTTTCTCAATGGACATTATTAACGAATACTCTATTCCAGCTTATCTTGAATCTAACGAGTTAACTTTTGAACTAGAAACTATAATTGGTTTTGACCATATTATTTTCCCTGTTCAAGCAAGCGAGTATAATATAAGACCACAAATTGAAATTAAGTATGATTTAGAAATTGAAGAAAACATTCAAAGAAGTGTAGACGAAGGACATTCGCCTTGGAGACTGGACCCGTTACATACTGCTCAAGTGTTTACAAGTCTACACCTTTTTCCCGAAGGCATTGTTGGAGACTACCCTATTGAAACTGAAAATTTAAAGCTATCGCATACTAGTGATGATATATCGATAGTTCAAGTTAGTGATGCAGACACTAATATTAGCATGGTCTACTTAAAGCGACTTATTCGTCAAGATTCAAGTGGTATCTGGACGGTTATTGGTTATGATGTGGAGAATAAGGGGCAATCTAACTCTTAATAAAATCGTTGTGTTTTTGATTTTTCGTCGTAGTTTAAAAGGCTTGCTAGGAGCGTTCTCATAGCAAGCCTTTTCGATTTATTCTATACCTTTTGTCCATTCCTCTACTTTTTCAGAGTTAGCTTCAACCCATTTAGCAGCAGCTTCTTCTGGATCTGTTCCTGATGTAATATCTAACATTACTTCCTCAATATCAGCACTAGTCCAGTGGAATGCATCTAGTACTTTATACGCCTCAGGCATATCTGTTTCTAAACCTTTTCGGACGAATGTGTTAATTGTTTCCTCTCCGCCAAATACACCTTTAGGATCTTCTAAATATTTTAAATCATAAGACGCAAATTTCCAGTGTGGAGACCATCCAGTTACAATGATTTCTTCTTCATTTTCAATTGCTTGACCTAATGCAACAGTCATCGCACCCGAAGAAGAAGGTACTAATTCCCAATCAGCTAAGTTTTCATATTCAGCAAGTACATTTTCAGTTGCAGCCATTACACCTGCACCTGCTTCTATACCTGTAATTTTCATGTCAGCTTCAGTAGTTAAATCTTCAATTGAGTCGGCTTCCATGTATGCTGGAACGACTAATCCAATTTTTGCACCTTCTAAATTAGGGCCGAGTTCAACTAAACTATCTTTATATTCCGCATATTGTGAAGCATGTGTACCTGGTAGCCATCCAGCCACCATTGCATCTGCCTCTCCAGTAGATACGGCTTCCCACATAATTGCATTATCTAAAGGTGTTACAGTTACTTCATAACCCAGGTCTTCTAGTACTTTCCCAACGACATGTGTAGAAGCGACTTCTGTATCCCATTCAACATAAGCTAAGTTGATTTCCTTATCCACTTCTGTAGTTGTTCCTTCACCATTCGTTGTCGCGCTTTCACCACCACAAGCAGCTAATAATGCACCTAATCCTAGAGTCAAACCTAACATTTGTAATTTCTTAAATTTCAATTGTATCTCCCCCTCATTTGGACTTGTTTTCGTAATATTTTCCATTATTCTTTCGCTGGTAAATCCTCTATTGAGTCAATCTCCATATAAGCTGGAACAGTGAACCCATTTTGTGTACCAGTTAAATTCGGACCTAAATCAACAATATCATCTTTATATTCTTCAAAGAACGCACCGTGTGTGCTAGGTAACCATGGAGCTAGAGATGCATCCCCTTCCCCAGTAGCGATTGCCTGGAACACAACCGCTGGGTCGACAGGCGTGATTGCAACATCAAATCCATGTTGCGTTAATACCTCTTCCATTACATAAGAAGATGCAAGTTCCGAATCCCATTGAGTTGTCACTAATTCGATTTCTTCACCGCTTACTTTCTCTACACCTTCTGTCCATTCATTCACTTTATCAGGATTTTGTTCTACCCAATTTTTTGCGGCATCTTCTATTGGAATTTCTTGCTCTTCCGCTTCATACATCACGGCTTCCATATCAGCCGTTTCCCATTGGAAGCGATCAAGAATTGTATAAGCTTCAGGTTGATCTTCTTCTAGGCCAATTCTAGCAATGGTTTGAATATCCTCAGCCCCACCAAAAGTACCTTTCGGATCTTCTAAGAATTTCAAATCATACGCTTTGAACATCCAGTGCGGTGTCCAACCTAACACAACAATTGGTTCTTCATTCTTAATAGCTGTATCAAGAGCACCCATCATCCCAGCCGTAGAGCTTTCTAGAAGCTCCCAACCAGCTAGGTTTTCATATTCTTCTAACGTTTTTTTAGCTTGACCAGTTATTCCCGCACCCGGTTCGATACCTGTAATCGTATAATCCAATGCTTCACCTAAATTATCTTTATCACTTGCTTGGCCATTATCTGATGCAGAATTTCCACTGCCACCGCAAGCAGCTAATAATAAAGTAAAAGACAATCCAGCTGTCAAACCTAATTTCTTGAATTTACTCATTTTTTCGTCCCCTACCTATGTTCTAAACAAACAGCCTCGGTTGACTACTCATTTGAATTTTTTATAAAATTAATTCTTTTTATTAATGCTTTGTGTTAAGCGGTCAAAAATGATTGCCAAAATCACTAAGCTTAAACCTGCTACAAATCCGTTACCTACATTCGCTTGTTGCAATGCAGATAAAACCTCTCGCCCTAAACCTGGAGCCCCGATCATCGAAGCAATAACAACCATTGAAAGGGATAGCAATACAGTTTGGTTTACCCCAGCCATAATCGTTGACCTTGCAATTGGCAACTCCACTTTAAATAGTTTTTGCCAACCCGTACTACCGTAAGAATCCGCTGCCTCCACTAACTCTTTTGGTACTTGGCGAATTCCAAGATTTGTAAAGCGTACTACTGGCGGTAATGCAAAGATGATTGATGCAAACACACCAGGTACTACCCCAATCCCAAAGAATGCTACCGATGGGATCAAGTAAACAAAACCTGGCATTGTTTGCATAAAGTCAAGCAGTGGTTGAATGGCTGCTTCTGCCATTTTACTTTTCGACATTAGAATTCCTAACGGTATCCCAATAATTACTGCTAAAATACTTGCAAATAACACAAGTGTTATCGTATTCATTAACTCTTCCCAGAGACCTTGGTTATAAATGAATAAAAGCCCTACAATTGAGAATATAGCTAAGCCAAATTTTCTTTTTGTTGCAAAAAATGCAATAACCCCGATGATTAAGATAAATAGAAACGGTGGAATCCAAACTAAAAAATCAGTTACAGACTCCATAGAGTACTTTCCGCTTTCTTTAATCACATCAAAAAGACCAGCAAATGTATCGGTTAACCAGTCCATCACAATTTCAGCACCGTCTGCTACTGGAATTGTTGGTATAAAATCAAGTAACTGGCTCATATTCCGTCACCCCCTCATTTTCTACACTTGAAGAGAGTGTTTCGATGACAACGCCTCTAATTAAGACTCCAACTAATTTTTCCTCTTGAACAACCGCAACAGGGGTTTTCGAGTCAGAAATAATACTTAAAACATCTTGTATATACATATCCTTCGTAACTGTCGGCATGTCTGTTTTTAAATAGTTTACAAGGTTACTTTCTCCCTGTTTTGATGCTTGTAGTGCATCTTCAGCAGTTATATAACCTTTGAACTCTCTCATTTTATTTACGGCCAGAACTACGCTTACTTCTTCTTCTCTCATTCTTTGTAATGCCACTTTAGGACCATCTATATCAATATTGATTGAAATTGGGCGAATCATTGCATTTTCAACCGTTAAAACTTTAGAACGGTCCACATCCTCTAAAAATGTTTTAACATAATCATTAGCAGGGTTCGTTAAAATTTCTTCCCCTGTACCAATTTGAATGATTTCTCCATCTTTCATTAATGCGATACGATCCCCTATGCGTAACGCTTCATTTAAATCATGTGTGATAAAAATGATGGTTCTTTTCATCTTTTGTTGTAAATCTAGTAACTCATCTTGCATATCTTTACGGATTAATGGATCGAGCGCAGAAAAAGCTTCATCCATCAGCAAAATGTCAGGGTCATTTGCTAATGCTCTCGCTAAGCCTACTCGTTGTTGCATACCACCTGATAACTGGCTTGGATATTGATCTTTATAAGGTAATAATCCTGCATTCTCTAAAGCCTTTTCTGCTTTCAATCTTCTTTCTTCTTTTGAAATACCACGTATTTCCAAACCATATTCGGTATTTGCTAAGACGGTTCTTTGAGGGAATAAACCGAAGTTTTGAAAAACCATACTCATTTTTTCGCGACGAACTTTAATGAGCTGTTGTTTGTTCATTTTGGAGATATTTTCACCATCTATGTAGATATTTCCACTAGTCGGTTCAATGAGGCGGTTTAATAAACGAACAAGCGTAGACTTACCACTTCCCGAGAGACCCATTATGACAAAGATCTCACCCTCATTTACAGTAAAATTGGCGTTATATACACCAATTGTCGCGCCTGTTTGCTTTAAAATATCTGTCTTACTTTTTTTCTGGTTAACAAGCTTTAAAGCATTGCTAATATGTTTACCAAAAATTTTGGATACATTTTCAACTTTAATCTTCTCCATACCATTCTCCTTTCCTATTAATCTCAAAAGTGCTTTTATTTAGTTTACAACAAAGTGACAACTTAATCGTAACAAAAGGTTGTTACTTATGTCAAACTTGCCATCTCTTAATCTAGTAAATAACGATTGCAAAAAAGTAGGAAAAAAAGCCCGCAGGTACCTGTAAATAGGTGCCCTGCAGACTTTCTAAATTGGATATAAAAATTTTTCTACTCTTTCTAAACATTCATCATTTCCAATAAAGTAAATGATGTCGTTATTTTCAATTGTTGCATATGGTCCTGGCGATAAGATTAAATCATTCCCTCTTCTAATCCCGACAATTGTTGCCATCGTATTTTGCCAAAAATTGATGTCTCCAATTGACTTGGAGACATATGGAGATGACCCTGCTACTTCAACTTGAAAGGGCACAAATGGATTTATGTAGCGAAAACTCTCCGTTCTACTAACAAGTCTCTCTGTTGTTTCTTGTAAAAATAAAAGCTCATCTTTCTGTCTTTTTATACTTTCAAGCATTTCTAATTGTATTTGTTGTATTGACTGAACATCTAAAAATTGATGCACAAATTGTGCAGCCTTTTCAGATGATTTAATGACAACACCGCTCCCCTTTGTCGCCTCAACAATCTCCAGATCTTGGAGAACAGCTATTGCTCTTCTTGCTGTTTCTGAAGAGACACTATATTGGCTGGCTAATGATGACCTTGCATATATTTTTTCACCAATTAAATATTTCTTTTCCACTATTTTAGATGCAATATCAGCAGCTATTTTCACATACTTTGGCTGTTTCACTTGTACCTTTTTATTATCCATTTTCATAGACCTCACAGTAGTTCTTCATTAGACTATTTAACTTATTATGCCCTTATCTTAATTCAGATAATGTAAAGATTCTATCATAAAATCAAGTTGCGATGTTTTTGTAAAAAAGTTTTAACTACCTATTGACCTTTACGTTGCGTAAACCTTTAAGATTATTGTGAAAGGAGGGTTTTATTTATGAAATACAGTATTAGCGAACTTGCAAAGTTAGCCAATATAAGCACTCGAACCTTACGATATTACGATGAAATCAATTTACTAAAACCTGCTAGAGTAAACAGTTCCGGTTATAGAATTTACGGCCAAAATGAAGTGGATCGTCTACAACAGATTTTGTTTTTTAGAGAACTAGATGTTGATTTAGAAACTATATCAACGATGATGGATGACCCTAACTTCGACCAATCAAAAGCACTCCAGACACATTTACGTGAACTTGTACGCAAAAGATCTAGACTGGATCAATTGATCCTTACGATTGAAAAGACAATTGCTCATAAAAAAGGAGAGATAGAAATGACAAACAATGAGAAATTTGAAGCTTTTAAAGATAAATTAATTCAAGAAAATGAAGAAAATTTTGGTGAAGAAATTCGCGAAAAGTATAGTGAAGATGTTATTGAAAATTCAAATGAGATGTTTAAAAATTTGTCTCAAGAACAATATAATGCAATGGTGAAATTAGGAGAAGATATTCTCAGTCTTCTCCCGAAGGCAGTTGGAACTGGCGATCCTGGCTCAACTATAGCGCAAGAGATTGCATCAAAACACAAACAATGGCTTACATTTACTTGGTCTACCTACTCGAAAGACGCTCACGTAGGTCTAGCTGAAATGTATGTCGCAGATGAACGTTTTAAAGCGTACTATGATAAGGCTACAGAGGGTGGTGCAGAATTTTTAAGAGATGCTATTAAAATCTATACACAAAAAAATTAATGCTTAGAAAAAGCTGGGACAAAGCTAATAAATCCTTGAATTAAGAACGAACTTGATACTGAAAACGCCGGAACTCTAATATTAGGTGCAAAAAAGGGGTAAGAGGACACTTCTTGATAAATTTAAGTTACCATTACAGATATCATTAGAAAGAAGTGTCCTTAGCTTTGTCTCAGCCTCTTTTCATATTATGTTATCAATTTTCCATAAATTAACCCTAAAAAAGCTTCGAATGATTTTTTATATATTGGCAAACATAAGAGGGAATTAAACGAGCATTCTATGTAAACAACATCATTTCATGCCTAAAAAAGGAGAAAATCTCAACAATGCAAAAACATGAAAACAAACTGATGAAAACACATTATGAGTACGACAATCAAGTTTACATAGTCTTAAACAAATGTCCCCATTGCAACTTGGATATTCACCCAAGCCTTGAAAATACGTATTTCTTTGAAAATAATACGTATAAAGTTAAGGCCCTTTCTTTATCATGCCCATCTTGCAAAAGAGACTATTTTGTTTTAAACGATTTCCGAGAAGAAGCTTTAGGCAATGAAAAGTTTATTACTTCTATTCCTAGATATGGGTATCACGAGAATATGCTTGTTAAAAACACCTCTCAAAAGTTCCAAAATTTGTACATGCAATCCATAAACTCAGAACTATTAGAGCATTATGATATTGCTTACTTTGGTTATATTAAATCACTCGAAATTTTAATTAAAGAAATCGCTATTTTAGAACACCCTGAATCTGAGGACGACATACTCTTTTGTAATATCATCTCGTGTTTAGAACAGTACCACGCAACAAACATGCATTTGTTTTCAAAGAAATTATTAGAAGTAATAAAAAGTGATTATTTGTACTTTTATAAAACGGAGGATTTCCATACATCTACCGACCTTATAAAAGATTGTATAAATTACTTTTTACTTTACCTTGAAATGCTCCTAAAAACACTTTCGTTAAATAGCCAACCTAAAACAGATACGCAAAATAAATAAGGGGTTTACGAAAGACTTTGGGTCTATCGTAAACACCTTTTAATGTTGTAACCCCCAAAAAAACTCCTCCTTTATTCTTCGTCACTCTGGTTTCAACCTGAAAATTCAGTTACTTCAAAATGAAGTCTGGTACTGAGTTAACTGTATTACGTATTTGCTTCCTCGAGAGTTTACTAGTCTCCATTTTTGCATATTTCAACTACCGAAGGGAAAACTGAATACAAAGTAAAGGGGGACTATTATATGCCGAAAATTGTTTCTGTCAGTACATATGAACCACCACATTCAATGAAACAAACGAATATTGAACAGTTAACCCGCGAACTGTTTCAAGATAAATTCCAACAATTCGATCGTCTATTAAAAGTTTTTGAAAATGGTGACATAGAATATCGCCAATTTTGCGTTCCACCAGAATGGTATAAGGAAGACCATACTTTCGAGGAACGGAACAACTTGTATATTCAATATGCATCTGAATTTTCAGTTGAAGTAATTAAAAAGTGTCTGAACAACGCAGAATTTCTAAGTTCTCCAATTTCTTCAGAAGACATAGATGCAATTATATTTGTAAGTAGTTCAGGGATTTCAACACCAAGTATTGATGCTCGCGTGATGAATCAAATGAATTTTTCAGATCGAATAAAACGTATACCCATTTGGGGGTTAGGTTGTGTAGGTGGGGCTTCAGGAATTAGTAGAGCTTATGACTACTGTACGGCACATCCTGGTGAAAAAGTGTTAGTTGTTTGTGTTGAATTATGTAGTCTTACATTCCAAAAAAATGATTATTCAAAGAGCAATCTAGTTGGTGCTTCTCTCTTCGCAGACGGTGTGGCATGTGCATTAATATGTGGTGATGAAGTGAGTATTAGCATGAAAAAGCCGATTCCTCATATTTTAAATACTGCATCTAAATGGTTACCTAACTCTCTTGACGTGATGGGATGGGATGTGAAAAATGATGGTTTGCATGTCATCTTTTCAAAGGATATTCCTTCTATTATTTCAAGATGGCTAGGGCCTTTTATTAACGACTTTCTATCTGAAAATGATGTTCAACAAAAAGATATACAGCATTTCATCGCCCATCCTGGTGGAAAAAAGGTGTTAAAAGCCTATGAAGATGCCCTAAACCTTACTGAAGACCATACAACAATATCCAGAGATGTCCTAAGATTGCATGGCAATATGTCATCTCCTACGGTGCTTTATGTGCTTGAGCAATTTATGTTAAAGGAAGTTCAAAAGAATGATTATGGTTTAATGGCGGCTTTAGGTCCTGGATTTAGTGGTGAAGCTCTATTACTTCAATGGAGGGATTAAAATGATGTTATTTTACGTTATTGTTACTCTTGTAATTCTACAGAGACTTATCGAAGTTCTTGTTGCTAAAAGAAATGAACAAATGATGCTTTCTAAGGGAGCCTATGAAGTCGGAGCTTCGCATTATCCTTTTATGATTCTTTTACATTCTTCGTTCTTTATCAGCTTAATTTTAGAAGTGCTTCTATTTAATAAATCCATTTCACCCATTTTTCCTTTAATATTTATTTTATTTTTGCTAGTTCAATTCGTGCGTGTTTGGTGTTTAACAACTCTAGGTGAGTTTTGGAATACAAAAATTATTATTTTACCAGGGGCTAATGTTGTTAGAAAAGGACCTTATCTTTATTTTAGACATCCAAATTATGTTGTTGTTTGTTCAGAAATTATTTTACTACCTTTAATGTTTAATTCCTTTTTTACCGCAATCGCTTTTAGTTTGTTGAACATTATTCTGTTATCAGTTCGTATTCCAATTGAAGAGAAGGCGTTAATGGAGGCAACCAATTATACTCATGAATTTAAGAAAAAATTAACCGTCGATTCTTAATTAAGCAAATTATTAATGTTATCACAATGCTTTTTAGAATGATTTTTTATACGTTCGGGAAAAACGTATAAAATTAATAGAAAATAGTAAATATTTGATAGAAATTGTTGGGAATAAGACGTATAATTCTAACTATAAGGCACACAATATTCATTTTCATCCAACAATTCTGTTAAAACGGTCAAAGTATAAATGTTATATTGCTAGTAACATAGTAAATCTTTTATGCCCCTTAGACATATCATTAATAAGTATTAAACTACCGCTTACAGTTAAAAACAATCAGTTTTAGAGACACCCAAAAGTACAGTTTTTCTAAATGACTGGTTGATTTAAATAATATTTATATTATGATGAAGTTAGCAAATGTCTGCGGTTAATAATATTTCACTTTTTTCTTTGGTAAAGCACTTAAACGGAATTATTTTATTCTTTTTGTGTGGCTATATGTGAAGTTTTTTTCAAACGTTTTTTGGGTGTATCTAGAAACGGAAAAATAGCAGATTGTAAAGTGTAAAGGAGAATTGGAAATGTCAGAAGAATTGATTAGTCAAGCTCAAGCACCGAAAGCAAATTCACAAGATCTACTTGAACAGTTATTAAAACCTGAAGTTCAACAATCACTAACAACATTAGTAGAGCAATTACCTAAATTAACAGAGCTTGTTACAATTTTAACAAAAGCGTATGATTTAGCTCAATTAGTTGCAACGGATGATGTGTTAAAAAGTGATACAGTAAGTGCAATTAAAGAAGTTGCAGAACCTGTTGTTGGTACTGTGAAAAATGTGGCTCAAGTTGCGATTGAAGCAAAAGACCGTGCAGACGCTTCAAATGAAGTTGTTGGTATATTCGGCATCCTAAAATTAATGAAAGATCCAGAAGTACAAAAAGTATTCCGTTTTGCGAATGCATACCTACAAGTTGTAGCAGAACGTAAAAACCAATAATGATTGTTTAGATAATTAGGTCAAGGACGGAGGATAAATCATGTCAAAAGAAATCGTCATCTTAGGTGGAGGTTACGGCGGTTTACTTACCGCACAAACTTTGCGTAAATACTTAAGTAAAGATGAAGCGAAAATTACTGTGGTGAATAAGTATCCAACTCACCAACTTATTACTGAATTGCATCGTCTTGCTGGTGGAACAATTGCTGAAAAGGCAATCTCTTTCCCACTAGAAAAGCTATTTAAAGGAAAAGACGTAAATGTTGTTGTTCAAGAAGTAAAATCGTTCTCAGTTGCTAATAAAGAAGTATTTTTAGCTAATGGTTCTGTTCTTTCTTACGATATTCTTGTAGTTGCTTTAGGTAGTCAAACTGGTTTCTTTGGTATTCCTGGTTTAGAAGAAAACAGTATGGTATTAAAATCTGTTGAAGATGCAAATAGAATTTATAACCATATTGAAAGTAAAATTGCTGCTTTTGCAAACACAAAAGATCAAGCAGATGGTACGATTGTAATCGGTGGAGGCGGTTTAACTGGTGTTGAACTTGTTGGTGAAATCGTTGACCACCTCCCAACAATTGCTGAAAAATATGGAGTAGATACTAAGGATATTACGATTAAATTAGTTGAAGCTGGTCCTAAAATTCTACCAGTACTACCAGACGATTTAATCGCGCGTGCAACAGAAAGTTTATCTGCTCGTGGTGTTGAGTTCTTAACTGGCCTTCCTGTTACAGGTGTTGAGGGTAATATCATCTCTTTACAAGACGGCTCAACAATTACAGCTAATACATTCGTTTGGACAGGTGGAGTAGCTGCACTTCCTATTGTTCAAGAATCTGGCCTAGAATGCGATCGAGGGAAAGCAATTATTGACGAATATTTACGTTCAAAATCACATCAAGATGTTTTTGTAATAGGTGATGCATCAGTTTCACTTCCTGAAGGTGGCGGTCGACCATTATATGCTCCAACAGCGCAAAACGCATGGCAAATGGGAGAATCTGCGGGCTATAACATCTTTGCTACAATTAGAGGTCAAAAACTTAAAGAATTCTCTCCAGTTAACTCTGGTACCCTAGCAAGTCTAGGTAGAAAAGATGGTGTTGCAACTGTTGGTGCCAATAACATTCCATTAAAAGGTCTACCAGCATCTTTAATGAAAGAAGCAAGTCATGTACGTTACTTATCTCACATTAAAGCTTTATACGGTTTAGCTTACTAATATCTTCAATCATTTTCATAAGAAATGCCGATTCCCGAGAATCGGTATTTTTTTTACTCTTTTGATTCGCAGTACAATATACTTCAATAACATTGGATAAAATCTATAATAGTACCTATGATTTAAGAAAAGGTGTGTAATGTAATGAGTAAAACAACAGCAAACCTCAATAATCCAATCTACCCAGTCATGATCGCGATAGGAGTTGGTCATTTAATTAATGACACTATGCAATCCGTTGTTCCTGCAATGTTCCCCATATTTGAGCGCGATTTAGGCTTAAGTTTCACGCAACTTGGATTAATTACATTTATTTTGAATATAGTTTCTTCTACTTTACAACCAGTAGTAGGATTCATTAGTGATAAAAAACCAATGCCCTATGCACTACCTATTGGGATGACTAGCGCTTTCATCGGCATACTTATGCTCGTCTTTGCACAACAGTATTGGATTATTATTGTTGCAGTGATTTTTTTAGGCTTTGGGTCTGCAATATTCCACCCTGAAGGATCACGTGTTTCATTTATGGCTGCTGGAAATAAGAGGGGACTTTCTCAATCTATTTATCAGGTCGGTGGTAATTCTGGACAAGCACTCGCACCATTAATCAGTGCATTCGTGCTAGATGCGTTAGGGCAACACGGTGCTGCTATTGTGTTATTATTAGCCGCCTTTGGTATTGCTTTGCTATTAAAAATATCACGATGGTATTTACGTCAATTAGAAGCTGAAAAGGCTGCTAATAAAAAGAAAAAAGTACTTGTATCTTCTTTGCCACCCTTAACTAAAAAACAAGTAACCATAGCAATAACCTTATTATTTATCGTTATTTTTGCACGCTCTTTTTACACAACTAATATTTCAAACTTCTATGTTTTTTATCTAATGGATCATTACCATTTAACTTT
Organism: Lysinibacillus timonensis; assembly: GCF_900291985.1. NCBI lineage: Bacteria > Bacillati > Bacillota > Bacilli > Caryophanales > Bacillaceae > Lysinibacillus > Lysinibacillus timonensis. The sequence continues at coordinate 2,089,724 of NZ_LT985980.1, forward strand.
GCAATTAGGACAAATATTAATTTTTGTTTTCTTGGCTGTTGGCGTAGTCGGAACATTTTTCGGTGGTTCTCTTTCAGATCGAATTGGACGGAAAAATGTCATTCTACTCTCTGTTATAGTACCTATGCCATTTTGTTTACTATTGCCATATGTACCGTTTTGGCTTGTTCCTGTATTTTTAATTATTATCGGAACTTTAATTATGATTAGCTTCTCAGTGACAGTTATTTACGCGCAAGAGTTAGTACCGACAAAAATTGGAACAATGGCAGGGTTAACAACAGGCTTTGCATTCGGGATGGGGGCTGTTGGAGGAGTAGTCATAGGAATGCTAATAGACATTATTGGCATTAATTCTACAATGCAATTTGTTTCAATTATACCACTATTATTAGTCGTTGCCTTTTTCTTACCAAAGGATAAAGTAGAGAAACCTGCATAATAAAAGGAATGGGGCTGCTCAAATTTTTTTATGAACAGCCCCTTTGTTATTCAACATTATTTCCTCTTTGATTTTTTTCTGAAGAACCAAATAACAAATAGGACGAAAATAATTGCTAATGCCGCATATGCAATATTTGAATAGACATCCATATATTCAACGATTGTATCCCAATTTTCCCCTACTTTTGTACCTAAATAGATTAAGACAATATTCCAAATTAATGTACCAATTGTAGTTAATATTAAGAACAACCAAAAGTTCATCTTGGATAAACCTGCAGGTAACGAAATTAAGCTTCTAATTAGTGGAATAAACCTACAAAAGAATACAGTCCATACACCGTATTTATTGAACCAATCATTGGCTTTGTAAATATCCTCATTTGTTAGGCGTAAAAAGCGACCCCATTTATCTACAAATCTTCCTACTCTCTTAATTCCAACTATTGCCCCTATATCATAAAGTGCAATTGCTCCTGCAACAGATCCTAATGTTGATGCAATTACGACCCCCACAAAGGATAAATTAGATTGTGTTGTCATATAACCACCAAAAGTTAATATTACTTCTGATGGTATGGGTGGAAAGATATTTTCCAGCATAATTAGCAGGAAGACTCCTATATAACCCCATTCTTCCATGATACTTGTAATCCAGCTTTCCATCTACCATGCTCCTTACCTAAGATACGACCTTATTAATTAATACATTTTACACTTCCAGAAATTCACTTTAATTTCAAAACATATACTTCTATTATTCAGTAAAAAAATAATTTTGTAAACGGCTACTTCGATTTCACACAATCCTCATACTTCTACTTTATGCTTGTACTCAGAATTAAAGCCTTTTAGTCATTATGCCTGAGCATAATTATTTGGATAGTTTGAACCGCCATTTCCACGTATACAATTCCAAATTTGTTGCTAAAAATTTTTCTATTTACTTCTTGTTTTTTTTTAGATACGATTTGTTTGTTGTCAACAGAAAGAAGGTACATAACTTATGCTATTTGATTTAGATCTTTCTATTATCCTTATTTTATTTATTCTAGGGTTTCTTGCCGCCTTTATTGACTCAGTAGTAGGTGGGGGCGGACTAATTTCATTACCCGCCTTATTATTTACCGGTCTTAGTCCATCAGCAGCAGTTGCCACTAATAAACTTGCAGGAACAATGGGTTCATTAACAAGTACCATTACTTTCTACCGTTCAGGAAACTTAGAAATTAAAAAGTTAGCAAAATTATTCCCTATAGTGTTTGTTGCCGCAGCTATTGGTGCCTGGATTGTCCACTTAATGGATCCGAGTATTTTAAAACCGTTAATGCTCTTTATGCTTGCTGCTGTTCTTGTTTACACACTTATGAAAAAAGATTGGGGCAGCATCTCCACATATCAAAAGCTATCCCCATTAAAGTATTTTGGATTTTTCCTTTTAATATTTGCTATAGGATTTTATGATGGCTTTCTCGGCCCTGGGACTGGTTCATTTTTAATCTTTGCATTCTTAATGATTGGGTATGATTTTTTACATGCCGCAGGGAACGCTAAATTTTTAAATTTTGGTAGTAACATTGGTGCATTAGTTATGTTCATCTTTTTAGGACAGATTAATTATGCTTATGGTTTCATCATGGGAATTGCTCAAATCTTAGGTGCTATATGTGGCTCAAAATTTGCTATTAAACGAGGCAGCGGGTATGTAAGAGGTTTATTTATCGTTGTTACGGTTATTCTACTCGCTAAAAATGCATATGATTATTTTTTTAGCTAAATACAAAAGACAGGTATGTGTATAAATTACATACCTGTCTTAATTTTTAATCCTTTAGCTCGTCTATCTTCGGTTGCCCCGCCTCTAGTAATGCTTTACTTTTCACTAAAAATACTAATAGAAACATCATAACTAGCCCTGTACCAATTAATAGCCACTCAATAGCAATATAGTCTGCAATTGGACCAAATATAAGCATTCCTATAGGCATCATGGAGGTAGAGATCATTCCAAAAACACCGAACACTCGACCTAAATAATCTCCATCTACTTTCTCTTGGATTAGCACTGTTGTAGGTGTATTAAATACGGGCATCGCTATTCCGAAAATAGTCATGAACGATAGGTATATCCAGAAAGAAGGAACAATCCCTAAGGCTACAGTGCAAATACCCATAATTAGGCCTGAGAGCGCCATTGTATGAATCTTATTTTTAAAGCCACCCCACCCAGCGATGAGTCCACCACCTACCATCATTCCAATGGAAAAGGCAATTTCTATTGCAGCAAGTCGCCATTCATCATCCCCAAAACTTCGGGTAACTTGTAACGGTGTCAAAAATGAAGCCGGGGCCATTAATACAAAGAAGACGGCAAACATAGACATTAAAATCTTTAAAAAACTATGATGTTTAATATAAATTAGACCCATTTTAAAATCACTGAAGTATCCAGCATTTTGATCTTGCGCTGCTTTTTGGTGTATTGGAATAACTAAAAAGAACAGTAATATTCCTACTGCTATTGCTGCTGTTACAACGTCAACGAATAGAATGACTTCTATGGAAGTAGTTGAAATCAAAGCAGCACTTACCATTGGTGAAATAAACATAATGATCGCCTGAATAGAACCGTTAATTCCATTTATTTTCCCAAGATGTTCTTCGGGTACAATTTGGGGTAACACAGCCCCTACTGCCGGAGTTTGTACGCCCGTTCCAAGTGCTCGTATTGCAGCGACCAAGAATAATAGCCACATTGTATCGTAACCGGCCATAAATACAATTGCTAATATTAATGTAGCACTAGCAATGATTGAATCCGATAGAATCATAAGTAGTTTTCGATTGTAGCGGTCTGCCCAAACACCTGCAAACGGTGATAACAGGAATGTTGGAATAAAACCACATAGTATATAAATAGTCATCATGATCCCTGATTGTGTAGATAACGTTACGTACCACATAATCGCATACTGCACTATGGATGAACCAAGTAGTGAAATTGTTTGGCTACTTAAGAAAAGTGCTATATTTTTCTTCCAATTTACTTTTGGATCAATAGATGTAGAATTCAAAATAATCATTCCCTCATTTATAAAATTTCGTTATAAAAGTTTGGGAATTTATATTAATAAAACAATAACATCATCATTCTAATTCTCTCCTTAAAACAGTATTATTTTAAATTATCTACAAATTCAATAAAGTGGTTAAAATCGGTTAATGCCTCATTGCATGACTCACTATTTTCGCAAATATAGTTACCTCGTTTTGTATAAGTTCCAAGTTGCGCTCCGTTTTTAGATACTAACAATAACCCAACTTTACTATGTTGATTACAAACTGAACAAATACCCATTTTTTCAGAATGAGTAAATACTCCGCGCACTCCTTTAAGAATACCTTCTTCATAATAAACAATATATTTTCGATTTGTCCCTGAATCAACCCAACTTAAATATGAGACCTCTTTCAAATCAATTATATCCATATTAGGTAGTTTTACTTTTTTATCCTTAGGAAATAGTTTTTTAATTTGATTATCAGTTGGTACGATAAATGGCTCCACATATTGTTTTATCGTGTCTGAAAATTGATCCAATTGTTCCTTAGTTTGAATATTGAATATTGGTTGTAGTAAAAGTTGCTCTTCTATATCATTAAAAGTTAATTTATTGTTAATCTCCTCTTGAACTAATGCTTGAACTGCTTCAATTACATTTTGATCCTTCGAGGTTGTATAAGCATTTATTATCTTTTTAGCTTGCTTTTTAACAAATTGATATTGCTCTACACTCATAAATTTCATTTCGAACACTCCTTCCGCTCTAGCTTACAGAAAAAGTTATATAAGTTCAATTGTCAACATTAGTAAAAATTAACTCACACCATAAATCTGCGAAAAGGTATAAACAAGGGCTATACCTAAAAAGAATAACTCATTTTTAGGGTATAGCCCATCAAACATAACAAATCCATTTTATTAATGTCTTACCTCAACTTAAACAAAATTACATTGTAGAAAAAACGTTAGTGCTCTGTTGTAAGTATTGAATCACAATTATTAATAATGAAACAGCTACCTTTGATTTTTTTACAATATCGTTTAATTGCAGCAACTTCGTCAGACAAATCTTCAACTTTGTTATATTGACGCTCTTCACTCGTTAAGACTGCTATCGATAACGACATGATGGTGAATCTCTCCATATGACCCGATCTGTCTTTCACTTTAAAATCAGGATCTGTAATATGGACAGGGTCGTAAAAACTAGGAATCGTTTCATCAAATTCTTCAATTATTTTTTCACAAATTGGTTTTATGTCATAGTGCGGAAGAATAGCCATAAAATCATCTCCACCAATATGACCTAAAAAATATCCATAATGCAAAATATTTCGCTTAAGGATATCAGTTAAATGAAGAAGGACTTTGTCACCTCTATTAAAACCGTATAAATCATTATAGGTCTTGAAATAATCTAGGTCAAAATACATTACACTGTACTCACTTGAGGAAATTGCTTCGTTTAACTTTTGGTTTATAAGATGATTACCTGGCAAATTACTTAATGGGTTAAGGAAACTTGCGAATTCTACTTGTATTTCGACAAAACTCATTAGTAAAGACCGAATACTAACAACCCCATTAAACTTATCATTTTTCGTTACAATTACATCATCATATAAATCTTCTTCTTCTCTTTCCATAGCAAGCCTACTCACTTCTGTTATCGATTGAAAATAATCTACTATGAGTGGATTTGTCTTTGCTAATAGTTTACTTTCTCTTCCCATATAGAGATTATAACCATACAAAGTCCCAATTTTTTGATAAAAATTCGTTCTTGTAATTTGTGCAATGGGCTTTTCATGATGTACGACAACAATGCCTCGAACGCTAGGATTTTCCGTAAATAACTTATCAACCTCTTTGTTTTTCACAGACGGTGAAATGTAGGGTACTTTATTAACGATTCTACCTATATTTGCTACTTCTCCTATTTTCGTCACCATTTTTCTCACCTTATTTGTATGGGATATTTTTAATCATTTGGGATGCTACCTTTTACTAATTGTTGATTAGGCCTCCCTAAGGCAAAGCCCTGTGCAAATTTAATGCCAATTGATTGAAGATAATTAAACTCTTCTAATCGTTCAATTCCCTCCGCAATGATTTTAGTATGGGATTGTTCGGCAAAATCGTGAATTAAAGAAACTAATCTTTGACTTGCTTCGTTTTCATCAATTTGTTGAATAAGTGAACGATCTAATTTAATAAAATCTGGTTTTACGTATATCAAAGTTTTTAAACTATTATAGCCTGAGCCAACATCATCTATCGCAATTCTATAGCCTTGCGCTCGATAATGTGCTATTACTCGCTCAAACTCAAGATAATCTGTTACCGCACTTCGCTCTGTCAATTCAAAGACCACTTGCTCTGGTTTAATCCCCAATTCATTTATAAACTTAAATGTTTCACCAAAGTGATAGTTTTTATCTAACAAGACATGAGGGTGGATATTGATAAATAGAACAAAATTATTATTCATCTTTTGTTGCTTTATACGCTCAGTGAATCTTTTAAGTGATAGATTTCTACAGAAGCTTTCAAATTGAAAAACGATATTTGTCTGCCCAACAAACTCATAAAAATGATCTGTATTTGAAAAATGTTTTGACCTAATCGGCCGATTCAATGCTTCAAATGCAAAAGTCTCACCATTTTGAATATCAACGATCGGTTGGAAGTAAGTTTCCAATTGTTCGTTTTTAATAATATTCGTTAATGCATTATACTTTTTGAAGTACGTAATTTCATCTGTTCTACGACTGAACATATATTTTAGATAGGAAAATAGGTTAAGAGAGCTCACATTTGTATTTAGGACTGACTTCATAATTTCTCCTTAGATTGAAGGGGATTATTGCCTATACTAGTATACTATTGTTAACGCTGTATTAATTTTACATTAATCTTTGTAAATTGCCCTAATTAGACCGATATGAAAACTAACTTTTGTCTCAGCCCAATGAAAATCTCTATTGATTCTTCAGTTGTTGGATTTGATTCGTTAATACTTTAAATCTTTGATCTAGCTCTTCATATTGCTTATCATTTGAAGTTAGGAAACTTAGTTTACCTAACACTTCCTGTCGTTCGGTTTCAAGTTTAAGAAGCAATTCATTAGTACTCACATTTTCTTCAGATTTATGTTGTAATACTTTGGTTATACAGCCATCTTGAATTAGAAGTTGGCTATTCGTCGTTTTCTCTAGGAAGTAACGGTCATGCGATACGACTATTAGCGTTCCATTGTACATTGCCAATGTTTCTTCAAGCTGTTCTCTTGATGGTATATCTAAGTGATTTGTAGGTTCATCTAGAATCAGGACATCTCTTTCTTCCAATATATAAGTCATAAGCTTACATTTAACCCTTTCACCCATACTCATTAAATGGATAGGTTGTGACCAAGCAGATGTTGAAAAACCTAAATGCTTCATTAAGTTACGCACTTTCCCTGTTTCCTCAAATGATTTGCCGTAAAACAATTCTTCCGGAGTTTTTTCAAGTGGTAAATCGTAAACTTCCTGTGTTAAATAGCCAATAGATGCAGTCGGGGATATCCACACGCTTCCCTCAGCCATTTCTTGACCTAATAGAACTTTAATTAGTGTTGTTTTACCACTTCCGTTTGGTCCTACAAGTGCGAATTTTTCACCATGTAGTATTGTAAAATTGGCATCTTCAAAGAGTGTTCTATTGATGAATGTCTTTTTTAAATTTTTTGCTTCTAAAAAACGTTTCCCTCTTTTTTCATTTGCTCTTAATGTAAACTCAACATTATATTCGGCCTCTACACGTTCTGCGTTTGATTTCTCTAATTCCTTTTCAAGACGTTTCTGTTTAGATTTTATTTGGCTATCCGTTCTTTTTGCTTTTACACGATAGTATTCTTTAAAGCCTTCTTTTTTCGTGGATTGTGCATGCGCCTTTTGTGACCAAATTGACAGTTCATTAACCTGTGACTCAACTGTTTCAATCATTTTTTGTTGTTTTTCATAAGCCTTTTGTTGAGTCTTTCTTCTCTGCTCTCTTTCTTTCATGTAACTTGTATAATTTCCAATATGTTCAATTAGTTTGTTATTTTCAATGGACCATATTTTATTTACCAATTTATCTAAAAAGTAACGGTCATGCGATACTAGGATCACAGTTCCATCGTATTGCTTTATTTGGTTAATTAATAAATCTGTGCTCGCTTCATCTAAATGATTCGTTGGTTCGTCTAATAACAATAAGTCAGACGGTGTCGCTATTCCATTCGCAAGTCTTGCTTTCAATTTCTCGCCACCACTAAGAAATGAATAGTCAATTTGGGGTACCTTCCATTTTGTTAAGAGTGTCGCTACAGAAGATGAATGTTCTTTATGTTCGTAGCTCTCGGCTTCTTGTTCAACATAGGATACTTTTATATGATTTTGTAAACAGTGAATATGGCCATCTGTTGGTATTAATGTTCCTTCAATCATTTGAAGAAGAGTAGATTTACCTGCACCATTTTTTCCAATGATTCCAACAATGTCGCCTTGTTTAACCGATCCAGTTAACCCTTTAAAAATAGTAGTATCTTTAACCTCATAACAAATGTTCCGTAATTTTAACAATTCTCTCATACACTAGCTTCCCTTCTTAAGAGAGAAAAAAATCCTCCCGTATTTTCGGAAGGATTAGTCTTTTTTTCCATTATAAATAAGGCTATCTTTATATTAACGTGCATATGCAGGTAGTCTATAAAAGATAACAATATAGTATTTAAAAATGGGCAGACTAATCCTATTTTTTATTTGAAATGAAAATAAATTGTGTTCTATTTCAAAATGAAAATAAGATTATTTATCCATTGTCCACCCATCTTCCTTTCTTGTTCCTTTTACATTTCAAATATTAGCTTATAAGCTAATTCTTTTCCATTGTGGCATATTCACCAGTTGGCAAACTTTTAATTTCAGCTGTTCGAATATTCTCCGGAATTTCTAAATACCCTATTGGAAATCTCGTATCCATAATTAAATCCCTCTTTCATTTAACTTTATTTAGTTTATTTATCAATTCAATCTATTATGATGTCCTTTAATAGCAGAAATGAGTTTTAATAATATCGTTTTATTTTCTATTGGCGGACTTTTAGCTAATATTTCCTCTTTCGATTGCACATATTCCCCACCATCTAAATAATCCTCGTCAGCTGCTACTAAATCCATTAAAGTTTCTGTAGTGGCTTCTAAATGAAATTGAAGTCCAATCACATTATTCTTATAGAGAAATGCCTGGTGTTCACATATTTCTGTTGAATAAAACGTTATTGTATCTTCTGGTAATGTAAAAGTATCTCCATGCCAGTGTAATACTTCTAGTTGTTTAGGCAGAAAATCAAACGGTGTATTTTTGGATGTTATTTGTATTGGCCACCATCCTACCTCTTTTCCAGCGCGATTGGACATAACCTCTCCACCTATAACCTCTGCAATCAGTTGAGCACCTAGGCAAATACCTAAAACTGGCTTATTTTGTGCAATTACTCCTTTAATAAAAATCTTTTCCTCTTGTAGCCAATCAAATGGATCATAAGCACCCATAGGACCCCCAAGAATGATTAGCATTTCAACTTCTTCAATTTTTGGAAAGGTATATTTTTCGTACATTTTTATCACTTCATAGTTTGATAAGCTTTCAAGAATACCTGGTGTTTCAAAAGCAACATGTTGAATAATATATGTTTTCATTCATCTAACTCCCATCCTGGAAGGTTCAGATCAGTTCTAAATTAATTTCTAAATATTTTTTTACTCTTACTCTATTTCCCCAATTCGACACTTCTAACTAAAATCCTTTTTCGATCATTTAATGAGTAGACATATATTTTCAAAAGGAAGTTTAAATTCAATGCAAAAGTAGAAATATCCTAAAGAGTATTTCATCTTTAGGACATTAAACATATCAGTTTGCGTTTATCGGTATATTATTATTCATTCTTAACAATGGTAGGATAAATAAAACACCTACTAAAAAAAGGAATCCAGACAATAGGTAAACGCCAGGAAGTGTAAGTAAAGATTTAACAATACCCGATCCTGACATACCGATGACCATCGTACCCATAAACATCGGATTTAGAACACCATTCACGCGCCCTATAAAAGACTCCTCTGTATTTTGTAATACTAAAGTGTTTATACCAATTTGAATACAAGGTAAGAAAAGACCATTGATAAATTGTAAGGTGATTGTTAGCGGTATATTGGTCGAATACCCAATGATAATAGTTGCGATCATGCTGGCACTTACTCCTATTGCTAAGAGCATTTGTGGAGATACTTTTCTTGAAAGGGCAAAAATAATGCCTCCACCTACAAGCATCCCAACTCCATTAGCCATTAATATCCATTGTAGAAATTCCTTGGTCATTCCTAGATTCTCTATAGCCACAAAAATGGCTAATGGCTGGATTACCCCTACGGCCAAGCCACAAACAGCAAAAATTACTCCCATTGATTTTAGTATTCTATTTCCTAATACATATTTAAATCCATCTATTAACTCTTTCTTGAAATTCGATTGTTGTGCTTGTTTTTCCACTTCAATGTCTTTCGGTAAAAATAAGAGGACTATTGCAGATAGTAAAAACATGACCCCCATTATTGCAATTGAAATAAAGATTCCATACTTTTGATAAATCAATGTCCCAATAACGGGACCGATAACCATAAATATAGCCATTAATGACTGAAATATCGCCATAACTGATTGTAATTGATGGCCTGGTACGTGCTGTTTGAATAAACGCATAGCAGAAGGCATGGAAAATTGAGAAAGTATTGCCGATACCAATGTAGCAAGGAAAATCATATACCAAGACCCATAAACTAGCGTTAGTAAAACTCCAAATATGGATAAGGCAGATAAAAAATCACACCACACCATTGTTAATTTCGGTTTCCATCTATCCGCAAATGTTCCACCTATAAAGGAAAAGATAAAAATGGGTGCGAATTCGGCAACGGATATAAGTGATATATAAATTGGATCATTATTTGTTATCTCTGTCACGTATAAAAGAATTGCAAAATTTCTAATCCATATTCCTAACTGTAACAGTACATTTGATCCCATAATCGATAATACAATTCGATTATGGAGAATACTGATTGCATTTGATTGTTGTTCAGCTTGCATTGTTTCTTTCCTCCCTCTAATAAAGGTACCTACATATTTTATTAATCAAGTAATATTGCTATTCCAATAATAAGGAGGAAATTTTAAATAAACAATACAAATATTGTAAATTTTTTAATTTTGTTATTGTTATGTAACCAAAAGAAGCCCGGAAGTTCATTCCGGGCAACATTCACTCATCCTCCATGATACACTCACCCTCATTTTGCATTTATTAATGAAATATATGCTTTTCTTGAAGGTGTTTCGGTGGTTTGCTCATAGCAAATCCCTCCTAATTTACATTTCGGATATAGTGAATTAGTGATTCACAAAATCCAAATGATATTACCAATGGTGTGCTTTCGCATTACTTCTCAAAATCTGGGTTGACAGAGAAACCTCTGTTCTGCCATTTATAAGAGACTTCTGCTTTCTTGGCTTTTGATAATTACGGCCACGCTCTTGAGCTCTAGGATTAAAATGCCCTGGACCACTCAATGCTGTTCACCTCGCATCATCATATTGGATTTCTTTTGTGAAATCGTTTTTAGTATATATTGAATAAATTAAATTATACAAGTTCTTATTCCCCAATATGTTACATTAAGATATTAACAAAGTATTGAAATTCAAAATTCAACCATACTAAGTAAGCCGATACTCGAATTACCTATAAAATAAAGAAAACGGCTTGTGATTTTATATCATCAAGCCGTTCATTTAACTATTTGCTTTTACTTCCTTTTGATTTTTTAATAAATAAAAGAAATAAAATAATGCAGCTACACCAAATATGACTGCACTACCTATGATTGTAGTCATCGTTTGATAGGAACTTGCTATTAAGCTTCCTAAAGCTGGGCCTATCATTACACCCAAGCCTTGTAAGCTTGAGAAAATTCCCCAACCGACCGATTTTAAAGATTCTGGAATATAACCTGCAACAAACGAATTCCATGCAGGCAAGAAAAGAGCATAAAATATGCCTAAAATAATAACAACTGTTATAATAACAGCAATACTTGGTTTAGTTCCAAGCGCAAATAGTGCAGTTGCAAAAATTAGAAAACCAATAATACATAGAATTATTTTATTTTGTACAACGTCAACTAATTTACCTAGTGGAATCAGAGCAACCACTAAACTTGCTCCACCTAGAACAATTAGAAGGGTAAATTGATTAACAGATAAGTCTAAGTCTTTCATCGCGAACACAGGTAGAATCGGTATTAACATACCCATCCCAATTCCTTGTATAAGAATCCCTGGGACAACAACTTTGCTTTTTTTTACTAACTCTTTTGTAGTATCCCATTGTTTTTTAAAATTGACTTTTTCGACTAATATATTTCCTGTGTTTACAATAGAAAATATTACCCAAGCTACTACAGTTAGGCCTGGAAGCAACCATAAAATATAATCTATATTAAACTGCAACAAATAATTCATTGACACATAACCTGATCCTAGTCCAATTAACCATCCGAGGTACACAATGCTAATTCTTTGTCCTCGTTTGTCACCAGCGGCTTTTGTTAGTAAGTAAATCCAAATTGGACATACAGCAATACCTGAAAATAGGGTACTAATAATTAACGTAAAACTGTTAGGCCATAAATTATACAATGTTAAGCTTACGGTTAACAATGAAAAACTTAGATGTAGAACTATATTACTGCCTAAATTTTCAATGATATACCCCATGACAAAATTCGCTATTGTATCACCAATAAAATGAATTGACATGGCAACTCCAACGATGGCTATTGAGATTCCAATGGGATTTATAGATAAACTCGGTAGATAACTTATTACATAAGCACCTCTAACAAATTCAACTATTAGTAACGGGATAATTAGTAAGTAAAATTCATATTTAGTAGATTTCATAATCTTAAACAATTATCCTATTCTTTTTTTCTTTATGACCATTAGTTAACGAATACATAATATCATCGCATATCACTTTCGCCGAATTCTCGTTATAAAGTTCCTTCATACTTTCCTTCATGCTCATACGAAGTTCTTCATCTTGTAGTAAATTTAATATACTTTCAATTAATTTATTAGGACGTTTTACACAAACTGCTGCTCCCTTGCTAACAAAGAAATCAGCGTTTTCTCTTTCTTGACCAGGGACAGGTCGATATAAAATTAACGGCACTTGTACAGCAAGTGCTTCACTTAGTGTAATTCCACCAGGTTTTGTAACCATAACCGTTGCCATTTTCATTAATTCGTCCATTTTATTAGTATAACCAAATATACGTACATCACGATGGTCAGCAAATTTAGATGTTAATGTATTTTTCAATTCTTCATTTTTACCACAAACAACCATAATTTGGTTGCGGTTATCTGCTAATAATTGATTCATGGATTCATCGACATCCTTTAGGACGCCATATGCACCAGCGGCAATTAATACAACTGGACGACTGCTATCTAATTGATAAGTATCAAACAATGCCTGTTTATCGTATTCACCTTCAAAAACAGGATCTATTGGAATACCTGATACTTTTATTCTGTCACTTGAAAAACCTAAGTTCATCAGGTCTTCTTTTAAACTTTCGGTAGCTACGTAATATCTGTCAACTTCCTCATGTATCCAATTCTTATGTGCTTTGTAATCTGTCACGACATGTACAATAGGAATTTGCGCACCTGTTTTCTTACGAAATTCTGGAACTACAAGCATCGGGAATGTGTTAACAATAATGTCTGGCTTAACTTCCTCAACTAGATCTTTTAATGTTCTCATTCCATACTTGTTTAAAAAATCATAAGAAACAATTCGTTTGTTTTGACTTCCTCCGTAATAGAGAAAACCATAAATTTTTTGACCATAAGTGAAGCTTTTTATATATAAATATTTTGATGCTTTTGTTAAAATTGGATGTGAATCTAAATATAAATCGGATTCAACTATTTTGTCTTGAGTTACCCCATACTTCAAGAACATTTCCTTTAAGGTTTTCGTAACCTTTAAATGACCATTGCCATAGCTACCTGTTAATAACAACACTTTTGGGTTCCATGTCATTCTTGTCACCTTTTATCACCTTCGTTAAAATATATATCAATAAAAGAATACATTGCATTTATTAACCAATTATGAATGAACTATTAAGATTAATAATGGATGCAATTATTACCTCCTGAATTTCAAAATAAAGGTAAATCCATCTTATAATTCCTTATTATATGTGATATGAGCATATTAAGTATAGTGCTTTTTCATAAATTGTAACATCTAGACTATGTATTTTCATTCTTTAAATTTTATCTTACTATCTGGTATTATACTATAATGGGTATTATTTACTAATTGCTAAAAAACGAGCTAATCATTAGAAAAGAGTGCAGAATCATTTAATTATATGACTCTTGCACTCTCTTTTATTTTAATGACTTAACGCATCACTAAACTTTCCAGTCATTTTTTCAATTTCAACTTCGAAAAGTTCTGTTTTGGGAAGTGCCGGATATCCACCTTTTTCAAATTCCCAATTTGGATCCCCGTATTTTTTCCAAAGCTGATCATAAAACCATTCTTTTTTCATATCATCTATTATATGTGTAATCTTCCCAAAGATGACTACACTCGTATAGGCTAAAGCTGATTGACAAGCATATTTTTTGCCTGGGACTACTTGACCCATTTCACTTATTTCAATAGAAACAAGATTATTGTGTTTTATATTTGACCAAATATGGCTTTCTCGTAAATTTCCTATATGAAAATAAAGCTTGTTGTCACCTTCATAAACGAAAACAAATGGGATTACATAAGGATATCCGTCTTCACCAACCGTCGCAACATGCGCAACTTTTGCCTTTGTTAAAAAATGTTCAGTCTCTTCTTGTGATAACACTCTTTTTTTATTATTCATTATACCTTTCATTTCCCCTACCCCCTCAATAAAATATATATTCTGAATACTTCTTTGAATACCCTTCTATTCTAGAAGAAAATTTTTCAATTTACAAATGCTGGTTACCCATATTCCTTAAACTTTTGAATTATGGTAAACTATTTATGAAAAATTGTAGGGGGTAAGGTTAATGGGTAGTAAAGTACAAAAATTAGATGCAAAAATTGTACCAGAGCGTTTAGAAGAAGCATTAGTTAAGCGTGATCGCTTAATTCTCCAATTAATTATTAATGTTCTTGATGAAAAACAAATTCTAGAACGTCATATTTTAAAAGAACGTGTAGCTAATTTAATTGAGCTTTCTGATGGTGATGATGATTTAAAAGAAACGATGCACGCATTACTCAACCAGATTTAAGACACTTAATCGAAAAAGATGTACATAAGCTTTTTATATGTACATCTTTTTTCTAGCTATTTACTTGACCTGAAGGAGGGTAATATGAAAATTGTTGCATTTATTGGTAGCTCGAGACCAAATGGGAATACTGAGTTATTAACGGATGTGCTTATGGAAGATATTGAATATAAAAAGGTATATTTAAGGGATTTAACGATACAACCAATTATGGATATGCGTCATACAGCTGAAGGTTTTCAAATTGTAAATGACGATTACGACAAAATTATAGAAGTTATTTTAGAAAGCAATATACTCATTTTTTCTACTCCGATTTACTGGTATAGCACTTCAGGGTTGATGAAAAATATGATTGACCGCATTAGTCAAGCCATTCGTGATGATAGATATCCTAACCTAAAAGAACACTTAAAATCAGTTGAAACTTTTGTAGTAGCAGTGGGTGGCGATAATCCTCGAATCAAAGGTTTGCCACTTATCCAACAGTTTAAATATACGTTTGATTTTTTAAATATGCCTTTTACAGGTTATGTAATCGGTAAGGGTAGTAAACCACAAGAAATTTTACAAGATAAAGTAGCTTTGTCACAAGCACGCTTAATGAACAAGCAAATTAAAAAACTTTTCACATCAACATAGCAGTGTTAGAAGATATAGTTAATGGAGGTGCCGCTAGTAAATGGTACCTCCTTTTTGCCTTCTCCTAATAGGCGTTTAGATATATTTTATAGACTAAATAGTTATCATTGAGCGTTACTAATTTCAATATAATAATTCTAGTTGGACAATCATACACTTTCCTATATTAAACTTTAACCATGGAGGTTTGTTTTATTGGAAAGTGCACTTTTATATATGGTTTTATTGCGTATTTTTTCAGGTAGTGTAGATATAGCTGCTGCGGGACTAATGTATAAATTCAATGATCTCGAGAAGGCCTTAACGATTAATACCATGCTCGCTTTAGTTGGCCCCACAGTAATGATTATTACGACTGCCATAGGTGTTTTTGGACTGGGTGATAAGATTTCCATTGGTAAGATTGTTTGTCTATTTAGTGGTATAGTTTTAATTCTAATTAGTATGAGAATGAAATAACAAACTATTGCTTATTTAAACCAACCTCTCCGCCAAAACCATAACAGCATTATAACTCCTATTAACCCCATTGTTCCTAAGGATATAAAGTACCCATATTCCCACTCTAACTCCGGAATATATTTAAAATTCATTCCGTATATGCCAGCTATAAATGTAAGTGGCGCAAATATAGATGTAATGATTGTTAACATTTTCATAACATTATTTGTTTGATGTGAGTTTAATGAAAGATAGCTATCCCTAATATCAGCAGTTACTTCTCGATTCGTCATGACCATTTCTGAAAGCTTTAAAAGATGGTCGTAAATATCATTAAAATACTCTTTTCTTTCTTCAACACGGTTAAGGTTCAAATGATGCGAATTTAACATTCGGTACAACAAATCACGCATTGGATTGACTATATGAAGTAAATTCAACAACATATTACGAGTTTCAAAAAGTTCATCCATCAGTTGATTCATTGACCTACTCTGTGTTTTTTTTATCATTACTTCTAACTCGTCTTCAATCTTATATACGATAGGGAAATAATTATCGACAATTTTATCAAGCAACTCATAAAAAACGTAGTATGGATCCCATTTTTCTAGTGTCTCTTGGGCTAATAGGAGATTCCATACTTTATTTATCTCCATTGATGGATTCTTATGAAATGTAACAATATACTTTTCGCTTATAAAAAAATCAACTTCTTCTTTTATTATTTCATTATTTTCATCTCGGACTGCATGTGTTACATAAAAAGTATATTCTCTGTAATAGTCTAATTTCGAGCGCTGAAATTCTTGTACACAATCTTCAATAGCTAAAGGATGAAAATGAAACGTATCTGATAGATATTGTATTTCTTCTTCTGTCGGTTCACTAAAATCGACCCAAAACCATTTAAAAGACATTAAATCAACATTCGTTATCGTACTGTTTTTTTCTAGATGATCTTCATTTGTAATACCAATGAAATGGATCATTAATTTTTCCCTCTTCAATTCTATATCTTTTTGGTCATAACAACAGTATTTACACGTTGAATAAGTTTTATCAATGTACATTATTTTTAAGCCGAAAATCTCATGTAGTCTATATATTTAGAGCTTGTTCGGATTAGATAATTGAGTGAGAAATAGCCATCCCATCTGCACATATGCAGGTGAAATGGCTTTAATAATGGTTCAATTTGCTAATCATATTGGCTGGTTCGTTTTCTACACTTTATTTTAGTTTAGTGCGTTATGCCAGATTTGTTCGAAATAGGCTAGCCAATCCTTCAATTTGTTCCATGGCTCTGGTTGCAAATGGAAAATCTCCTTTTTCCTGCTTCTCTTAAAACATTTAGATGTTGTCCTGCATCCTTTATCCTTCAACCACTAGTTTAAGTTTCTTAACGATTCCTGCCCATCCCCCATTCATCGTATTACGTACTTCAGCTTGTGATTGCTGGGCTTTTGGCACAATTTCTCCTACTTCTTTCCATCCACTATGGATTACAGTAAATTCAGTACCGGTTTCAACTTCTTTTAATTGAAATGTAACAATCCAACCATCTGTATCCCATTTAAATTTAATTGTATTTGGTTCATTTACTTCAATCACTTTACAAGGAGATGGGCCAAACGGTGATTGTATGGTGAATTCAAAACCTTCTTCTAGTTTAAAATCACTTGGCATAAACCATTCTGCAATGCCCTCAGCGGTAGAAATATAACTCCATACTTTTTCAATAGGTGCTTGTACAGTAATCAATTGAATAATGTCTGGTAAATTGTTCGTCATTTCGTTTCTCCTTTTATTTTGTATAACCTTTTGGTGTTATAAGATATCATATATAACTAAATGGTTTTATGTTTAAATAAACCTTAATTTAAAAAAGCTAAACGGATATGTTAATTATGATAGACACTCCCTTAGCTTTTTATTTATTAGTTTTTTATACCCTTAGCAACTTATTAAGACTCCGATAATTTGTTATCTACAATGACTTCAGTATATTTTGCTTTATACTTTTCTATTATTCTACTAAACTGTGCTGCAAGCACTTGTTGGAATAGCATACCAAATACGATTGGCATGACAACTTTGGATGGAAAGTATGTAGTTGCAATGATGACCCCAACTGCAATATTTCGCATACCACCTATAAACACAAACATAGTAATGATACTTTGATCCTTAAACAGGAAATGTCCAAGGAATAAACAAAGTGCATATCCAGAGACAGCTACTAAAAAAACGACTAGGATAATCCCAAATATTTCCCAAGTAATATTCTTCAAGAAGGGCGCAATAGCACTACTATTAATCATAATAATTAGAAATAAGCTAATTTTTTGAAAAGGAGCTAATTTCTTACCAACTGTTTTTTCGATTTCACCTTTCGTAAATTCATTTAGAATAATACCTATAAGTGAAGGTAATACAATCATCCAAAATAGGTCCATCATAATTGATGCAGTATCAATACTGATCGTTTCTCCAACAACAATGTGTATTAACGATGGTACAACAATTGGGGCTAATAGAGTATCAATGAGTATGATTGATAACCCAAGTGCCAGATGACCTCTACACAAGCTAATCCAAATAAAGCTTGTTACCCCAGTAGGAACAGCAACGGATATGATAAATCCAATCGCTAACAAATGATCTTGGAAAACGATAGATGAAACACAATATGCCCATAATGGCATGACAATATGTAAAAAAGCAATAGAAGCCAAGATGACCCAAGGGTACTTTGTAAAACTTCGTAATCCTTGAAAATTTAAACCTAAGCTACCTGCAAAAGTCATAAAAGCAAAAATCCAAGGAACTAAAAACAGCAATTGGTTTCCCACATCTTCGATTAAAACACCGATGACGAGAGAAAGAGGAGTTAAAATGGACATGTACTTCTGAAGCCGTTTATTAATCAGCTCTAACATTTTGCGCCTTCTTTCTTTAAAGAACCTCTAAAAAAATTTTGACATCAGATATTATTACGCTCATTTTACATGTTATAAATAGGAAGTAAATAGGGATTTGGGAATTTCTACATAAATAATTGTGGAGAAGGATTGTGTTATTGATTAAGATCATGTTGCCTTACTTAACACCTGTATTTGACCGGGATTATTAAACACTTCTAAACTTACATCGCATTTTATCGGCAACTTATATCAACTTATCGATACATACTAACCACTTATACGATTTTTCTAATTTACAAATATTTCCCGTGTTATATTTGTTTTAAGGAGGAGGGCATATGCAAATTAAACTAATCATCGATGATCGCTATGAAGAAACTGAAATTCATATTCATGCAAAATCCTATACAGCTGAAGTAGAACAACTAATGAAAAACTTAAAATCCTCAACAACTGAGGTAATTGATGGATATATCAATCAACAGATTCACATGTTGAAGGTTACTGATATTTACTTTGTATTTTCTGAAGGGCCTAAGGTTTACTTTCAAACCGATGAAGAAGAATTTGAATCAAAACGAAAATTGTACGAACTAGAGGAACTATTAGAGAAAGACTTTGTGCGTATTAATAAATCTACACTCGTTAACGTTTCAAAAATTTCATTTATGAAAATGGAGAAAATCGGAGTAATGCAACTCGTAATGGTTAATGAAACAACTGCTCATGTTAGTCGCAATTATTTAAAAGGACTGAAGAAGCGACTTGGGATTGGGAGGGATCACAATGAATAAAGTATTAAGTTATGGACTAATTGGAGCACTTGTTGGTTTAAGTACATCGTACATCGTTATGACAATCGTTTTGTTAAACGATTCTTCACAATCATTGACAGGTCATGAGCTACTTTTACAGCTTTGTTTGGCATTAATTTTAGGTATCGGGTGTGGTTTTATTTCTTTAATTTTCACACTGGATCAACTGCCTTACTTATTGAAGTTAACAATCCATTATATTGTTATTCTAGTGCTTGTACTTATTTGTGGTGCATTCGGAGAATGGTATGAATCGCCAATAGAGCGCCCAGCACAATTTATGTTCTTTATTTTTATTCAGTTATTTATCTATGTCATCATTTCCTTAGTTGTTTATTGGATGGATATGCAAGAACTGAATGAGATCAATGAGAAATTACAAAAAAGACGATAATATCGAGGTGAAAGAATGAGCAATCATGAGATTATTCAAGTGAGCAATCTTGAAAAACGATATCAAAGTTTCCACGCAGTGAAGGGCATCTCATTTTCTGTTAAACGCGGTGAATTATTCGCCTTCCTTGGCACTAATGGTGCAGGTAAATCAACAACCATAGACATTTTATGCACTTTAACGAAAAAATCATCGGGATCGGTTATCATTGATGGCCACCAGTTAGGTGTAGAGAATGATGCAATTCGAAAGAAAATTGGTGTTGTCTTTCAAGATGGTCTTCTAGATGAAAGATTAACGGTTTATGAGAACATAGTAAATCGTGGTCATTATTATCAACTTACTAAGAAGGAAATTGAAGAAAATTATCATTTTGTTTCCAAATATCTTAAATTAGAAGATATTCAACATAAAAAATATGGAAGTTTATCTGGAGGGCAAAAAAGACGGTCTGATATTGCAAGAGCTATTTTCCATCGGCCAAATATTTTGTTTCTCGATGAGCCTACAACCGGATTAGATCCCCAAACACGTGTATTTGTTTGGAACGCAATGAAACAACTACAGCAAGATACAAACATGACGATATTTTTAACCACACATTATATGGAAGAAGCAGCAGTAGCTGACCATGTAGTTGTTATTAAAGAAGGTAAAATGATTGCCGAAGGTACTCCAAATCAATTAAAAGAACAATTTGCTTATGATAGCCTTCATCTTGAGTTTAAACACTCCTTTAATCCAGAAGTTTATTTTAACTCAAAACGATTAGCTTTCACAAAACAAAACTCAATTTACCAAGTTCGGTTAAACTCAACATTAGAAGCTTTTGATTTTTTAAAGGACTTAGAGGGTAATGTGGTTTCCTTCGAGGTAATAAAGGGCTCAATGGACGATGTATTTATTCATATTAATGAGGCGGAAGGAAGATTAGTGCAATGAATGCTTTAATTCATCTTACAAGTCGAAACAACAAATTATTTCGTCGGGATCGAACTCTTTTACTTTTATCATTATTAGCCGTATTGATTGTCATTTTATTAAATACTGTTTTTTTGAAACAAACGCAACTTAATGCAATAGAAGAGATGATAGGTTTGTCCCCTTCGGTGGAATCTATGATTAATGAATGGATGGTCGCAGGATTACTGTCAATAACAGCATTCACAACAACTTTAGGTGCGTTTGGGATTATGATTAGAGATAAGGAAAGTAAAAAGACACACGATTTTCTAACTGCCCCTCTGTCAAGATCGACTATTCAATTCAGTTATGTAATCAATGCGTTCATCATTGGTTTTGCCTCAACACTTTTAGCATTTATCGCATGTGAAATGTTTTTAGTTATAACAGGGAGTAATCTCCTAAGTTTTCTTGAATCACTTCAAATTATTGGCATCATTACTCTTACTGTCGCCCTCTCCAGCGCAATAAACTTATTTTTAGTACTATTTATTAATACACAAAACTCATTCTCTACTTTAAGTACAATTGTTGGGACAGTTATCGGCTTCTTATGTGGAGTATATATTCCAGTAGGCGTTTTACCAACCTATGTTCAGCAAATAATTATGTATTTCCCTGTTAGCCATACTTCTGTTTTATTTAGACAGGTCTTTATGGCGGATTCGATAGATAAAGTATTTGAAGGTGCACCATCAGAAGTTCTACTTGAATATCAAAGGAATACTGGTGTTATCTATGAATTAAATTCTGTGACATTATCTAATAGTATTAGCGTTGGATTTATTATTACGGCTACTATTGTATTTGCTGTAATCTCGATTTTGTTGTTTAAGAGGAAAAATAAATAGTCTTTTTACTAGTGTTCGTTACACTAAATTCAAAAAGTTCATAACATAAGAACAACCTTCCAGTTTTTTAATTGGAAGGTTTTATTAGTTATTATTCTAATAAGCAGATTACTTGTAAAGGTAGTATAATTTTATTATAGTTTGTAAGTATCCTAGAATTAGGATAATAAAATCAAACATAAACTTGAGAGGTAACAACTATGACTAATGTATTAGTAATTAAGGCAAATAATCGCCCTGATGGTGTATCAACTAAAATGTACGAAACTTTTATGGCAGAAGTAGCAAATGCAGAAGGCTTAAATATATCAACATTTGACGTATTTGCTGAAAATATGCCGTATTTTGGGCAAGATCTATTCAACGCTTTCGGTAAAGCGCAAGCTGGCGAAGAACTGTCTGATATTGAAGCAGCATCTCTCGCAGCTTTCAATAAATCTCGTGAAGCATTAACAGCTGCTGAAGTAGTTGTATTTGCATTCCCATTATGGAACCTAACAATTCCAGCTGCATTACAATCATTTATCGACTATACATACGGTTCTGGCTACTCATTCAAATATAATGAAAAAGGCCAACTTGTTCCGTTAATGACTGATAAGAAATATATTGTATTATCAGCTCGTGGCGGTATTTACTCTTCTCCAGAAGCCGCACCTTCTGAAATGGCTGCTACTTACATTAACAATGTAATCGGTGGCGTTTATGGTATGCAAAAGCTAGACGAGGTTATCATTGAAGGTCACAATGCAGATCCAGCAAACGCTGAATCAATTATTGCAGCTGGTTTAGAAAAAGTGAAATCTACTGCTCAAAAGTTAGTATCTGTAACTGCTTAATTTCTTAGGTAAAATCTAACAGTAAGTGGAGCTATTACTTACTGTTAGATTCTTTTACTTTATATAACCATAACTCCATTGCATTCTTTTAAATCCCACAGAACAAAAACTTCTAGAAGAAGACTCTTCAACTTGGTTTTAATTGAAACATACTGACATCAACAGATACATCAATGAGTATTACTTTTGATTTTGGTAAGACAAACGTTAATCTCCCCAATTTTAAAATTATAAATTCAGATTTTGTCGCTATTCCATTATTGGTAATAATCCTATATTGATTCTTTATCAACGCTACCCTAAAATTACTTATGATTAACATAAAGGGGGTAAATATGAACTTACATTATTACAGGGAGAAACATCAGATTAATCGCAATGATGCAATAGCAACAGGCAAAGGTTTTACAAAATTTGTATTTGTAGTTGGAATTATTGCTTACCTCATCTCACTGTTAGGGATTGAGTTAGCTAATAAGATATCTACATTCATTTTTTATCCGCTGTTATTTCAAATATATGGTGACCGAATTCCCACTTTAATTACAACTATTATTGTAACAACGATTGGGATTTCAATTGTATTATTAACTAAAAAGCTTCGACTAGTAGGTTTGACATATTTTCTGAAAACATATATTGTCGCAACTATAGCAACAAATGTCATATTAAGTCTATGGCAAGGCAACATACCATTTTTAACGAATGTCATTGTCCTTAGTATTATCTCTCTTATAATTATTGGATTTGTTTTAAACGAGTTTGATGACGAATGGATTCCTACAAGTCTCTCTACAGCAAAGTCTACTTTGGCCCATGAAAACATGTTTAAGAACTTAGGTTCTAAAATACAAGGTATTGAACAAGAGAAAATAAGTGAATATGCTTATGTCAGTTCTTTTCTTGGTGCCGAATTTAAACCTAAAAAATCTTATGATTTAGGTGTATCTTATACATCTGATACTACAGGGCTTTTCTCTATATTTGGACTCCCTCATCAAGGATTCATCTCGATGATCAATGAAAAAGAGGTTACTTCGTTTGTAGATATTTGTGAATATATCATGGAGTCCAAACTTGAAGAGACTGTTATTTTCAAAATTATTATTGATCCTAATATTGAAGGTTCAGTGAGTACTTACGAAGTGGTTCTATATGACTTTGTGAAAGAACAACCAAAAGAAATTCCATCATTATTACCTGATTTCCAACCTAACATATTAGACCGTTTTAAATACCGGGAAAACTATTTAGGTGCTTGGTTCTTTCAAAATACACTTGCAGAGAATGCACTTACTTTCGAAATAAGCGATTCGGGTCTATTTTATGTAAACGACTTCCCAAAAAGTGGCCATTTAAAGTCAATCAATGGAATGGAAATTCATTCTTCTGAGGAATTGATTGCTCAAATGGTATCATTTAATTTAAATGATACAGTCACATTTACGATCGAAGCACAAGGATCAAAAAATTATTCTATCGAATTGGTTGATTTAAGAGATTTTAATAGCGTGACAGCTATGTTAGGACCTATTTTAGGTAAGCTATATAAAAAGCACGAAAATGATAAGATTATTTTCGGCTTAGATACTAATGCTTTAATTCACTATCCTACACTTCCAGAGGTACTTGCTGAATACAAGCCAGTTGTAATTAGTAAGAAGGTCTTCGAAGAATTAGATGGAAAAAAATCTGATGAAAAGATTGGTCATGCTGCTAGACAAGCTATGAAAACAATTGAGTCTTTACAAGAAAGGAATGCTCCTTTCCAAATTGTCGGATATGAAGGAAAAGGACTTCGTTTTACTTCTCCAGATGAACTAATCGTTAAAACTTACAAAAAATGGAATGAGGAGAATGATAGCTCGATTATTTTTCTTTCTAATGATCGTGGGGCAAGGGTATTGGCTCGAAATGAAGGTTTAATTGCTTCAGATATCCTATGATCATCAATATGGATGAGCTCATTAAGAATGGGCTCATCCTTTTTTATTATCTCTCGTATTTCAACTGTAAAAATTGATTGTTTGTACTCAAATGTACAATCATAAAGGCAACTCATGAGACCGACTTAGCATATTAGTCATTTATAATTTAAATCTAGTAATTAACACTTTAAGGTCGCTCGCTACATTGCTTAAGTCCCTTGCACTAGTAGCTACTTGTTCCATTGAATAGCTTGATTGCTCTACAGAAGCAGTAGTTTCTTCTATACCTGCAGCAGATTCTTCTGAAACAGCTGCAATTTCTTCTATAGATTTATTAATAAAATTACTATTGGTAACTAAATCATTTAAACCATTTGAAATTTCTTTAATATCAGTTACAACTTCGGCAAGTGAAGTATCTATTTCTTTAAATGTATCTCCCGTAGCAGTTATTTGATTTTTACCGATTTCTACTTCTTTATATCCTTCTTGTAAGGATTTAGTTACCATCTTTGTCTCGCTTTGAATATTACTTACGATATGTGTTATATCAGTTACAGATATTGATACTTGTTCTGCTAATTTTCTAACTTCATCAGCAACAACAGCAAACCCCTTCCCTTGTTCACCTGCTCGTGCTGCTTCAATTGCAGCATTTAGTGCCAATAGATTAGTTTGTTCAGCTATTTCTCTAATAACAGCTACTAGTTTATATATCTCATGGGATTGTTTGTCGAGTCCAGTAACCTTTTGAAATGCTTCTTTTACAATGGTATCAATTTTCCCCATCTGTAAAATGGATGAATTCATTAATTCACTACCTTCTATTGTAAGAGCAATAACTTTCTGAGAAGAAGCATATACAGAGTCTCCATTGTGATTTGCTTCCTTTATGTTATGTAATAGTGATGCCATAGAGGCTGACAGATCTGTACTTAGTCCAGCTTGAGTTTCTGAACCTGCAGCAAGTTCTTGCATTGTAATGGACACTTGGCTACTAGTTTCATTAACTTCATTTGTAGTTTTTGTTAAATCACTACTTTGTTCTAACAGTACTTCGGATACATTATTGATTTCCTTAAGAATTTCTTTTAAATTTTCATTCACTTGATTAGACGCTTTTACTAATGAGCCAATTTCATCTCTTGAGTTTGTTTCAAGTGGTTGCTGACTTAAATCTCCCCTGGCTATTAAATCCATACGTGTTTTTAATTCGTTTATTGTTCTTGTAAGCTGTTTAGGCATAACGATTGAAAATACTATAATAAGAACTAATAGAATAACTCCGACAATAATCCCGAAATATATAGACATTTCAGCATTCTTATAGGCCTGTACACCATTTTTTTGACTCTGCTCTCCTGTTGTTAAAGCTTTCGCTGTCATCTGCTCAACGCTCTTCGTTAAAATTGGCTCTATCTCGCTTTGAAGAATTCGTTTTGCATCTTCTATGTTACCGCTTTCAATTGCAGGAAAGAATTGTTCCTCAATTACTTTATAAACTTGTTCCGTTTGGGTAGACACCTCTTTAATGGTTGGCTCATTTGTTTTATCTAATAAGTCCTTTTGTAATTTTAAACTTACTTCCTTTAAACCATAATAAGTTTCTTTATATCTTTCACCACCATCTAACAAATAGCCGCGCAATTCACTCTGTTGTTGAGTAATAACGCCTAATAGGCTAAACTCTGACCCTATCAACGGAATATCTTTTGAAGACAGTTGTCTAGTATGTTCTTCCATTTGTTTCATTGAACTAATCAAATAAGCACCAAATCCAACTACAATTAATGTGATAAGCATAAATGAGAGTAGTAATTTCGTTTTAATACTTTTGAACCTAAATAATTCTTTCATTATGAGCCCCCTAATATAAGTATATGTATCTATAAATGGTATCGGTATTTTTAGTGCTTTTTACATAATTATTTTAAATAATTAATAAATTAAAATCCTTTAATGCCAACAATTCAATTATGAATCCTCTAATGTAAAGGTTTGTAAATTAAGAATTATAGAATTCAAGGGGCTTAGAGTTTCTTGAGACTATTTTATCAGTACTGAAATACAAACAGATTAATGGAAATCTTACTTTTTTAATAATATTTATTCATTTGAACCTAAAACATTTTTATATAGATTCTAGGGGAAAACCAATAATGGAATAATCATTTTGTAAAAACCAAAAAAACCTTAGTCAGCAACAATGCGCTCTAGACCAAGGTTTCCTTCTGATTTCACAAATCTTATACTACTCTATTAATTTTATAATCTTTCTTATATCTTTGCCGAATAAACCAACATGCTTAATAACACCTAATGTTTATTCTCCTGTTTTTTTAAAATACCTAAGTATTCTGTCCAAGGACCCACGTCATCTCTGTATCTCTCAGCCATTACTCTAACAATTTGGGCAACGTGTGTTAAGTCATGAACAACCCAGGTTGCAAGTAACTCTCTTATCTTTACTGTACCAAATGCAGGGTGCGAACCCTCCTTCTCAAGATGTAGATCAGATTCAATATGAGACATAAGCTTACTAATATTTTGCATTCTTATTGATTTGAATATCTGTAACTTTTGGTCAAATGACTCTTGAGGTTTATCTTTTAAGTGTGCATATCGATCAAATGGAGGAAATGGTTTATTGCAACCTTCCTGTAGGATAAATTCTAATCTAGGAATCCAATTGTTCTTCTCACCCTCAATGAGGTGCTCAATGACTTCAATGGCATTCCAAGTTCCTTTACCTTCATTACAATGTAGCCATCCTTCCGATAAACCAGACAAGAAATACTCTAACGTTTTTGGTGTACGTTCTAGTACCTCTATAGCTTCTTTCAAATTGAACTGCATACAATACCCCTTTTCCATAATTATGCATATTAAATCTACTTTAATTATATCGTGAAAAAATTAAAGCTACCCTATTATTTCAAATGATTGCTTATCCCTAATGGAATAATGAAATTGCTAATCAGTCCCCTTCTGGAAGAGTTTTCATTTGGCGATTTGAAAAATGGATGGATCTAATTTCGCTAACAAATGTAGATCCTAATAACAGTACACCTCCAAGTATTTGAACTAGGGTCATCTGTTCTTGCAGTATCATTGTAGAAATCAATATAGCTACAAATGGATCTACATAACTTAACATCGCTATACTTTGCCCTTTCAAATTCTCCATTCCAGAAAAAAACAACCAAAATCCAATCCCTGTATTGACAATCCCTAAAATTAAAATAAAAGGAATAGAAGAGCTAGATAATTCAAAAATACCAAGGCCTTCGGTCAAAAAAACATACGGCATTAGTAATAAAGAGGTCGTTCCAAGCTGAATGATGGTCAGCTCTAACTTGCCCATCTCTTTTATGAATTTGTTTAAAAGTAATAATGCTGCATAAAAGGTAGCCGCAATTAATCCAAAGGTAAGTCCAAGTAAATCATCTGATCCAGATGCACTTACACCTTCACCTACAATCATTGCCATACCGATCATTGCTACGACAATACAAACCACTTTTTTGATGGCTAATTGTTCCCGAAGGACAACGGGTGAAAGGATCATCACAAGCACAGGTGCAAAGTAGTATCCTAGTGTCGCATTGGCAAGTGTCGTATGATCATAGGATTGATAAAGAAAAATCCAGTTTCCTCCCAATGCAATTCCAGAAAGAATTAAAAACAGAACATTCAATTTCACTAGGTTCCATGCTATTCTTCTCTTCATCATGAAGAAGATTACTAATAAAAATAAACATCCAAGAAAACTACTTAGCAAAGCTCTTTCACTCGCTGCTAAATCAATATATCGAACAACCAACCCGATTGTACCGAAAATAATCATCGAACATATAAACTGGATTTTAGATTTCATTTACCTCTCCCCATAATCTGCAAATTAACTAATAGTTCACAAATATTAATGTACGTTTCATAAACCATTTCTTGAAGAGGGAGCTTTCAGCAATTAGGTTCGTTTTCCTTCATATCACTCACATAATAGATCATTTTATAACACCCCTTTCAACTTGCTTTTCTAGTGGTAATAGCATAGCATACTCATATGTATTACAATATTGAATGTTTTTCATGTTATATATAACAAAACAGCATGTCAGGGGGATAGCTTATGAATATCCAAAAATATATGGCCTTTGTAAAAGTAGTGGAATATGGAAGCTTTACAAAAGCCGCTGAAGCGTTAAATTATACACAGTCTGGCATTAGCCGAATGATGAATGATTTAGAAACGGAGTGGGGGATAAGTCTTTTTGAAAGAGGACGTGACGGAATAACATTAACATCTGATGGTTTAAAGCTGCTGCCCCAATTAACGAGAATCTACAATGAGCATGAGATGTTGATGAGTAAAATTGAAGAGCTACATGGGTTGGAGACTGGGATGATCCGAATCGGAACATTTTCCAGCGTGGCAACACATTGGTTACCAAATATGATTAAAGTCTTTAAGAAAGACTATCCAAATATTGATTTTGAGTTACTTTTAGGTGATTATACAGAAATCGAACAATGGATTGTAGAAGGTCGAGTAGACTTTGGATTTTTACGCCTACCGGCAAAAGCAGGATTGGAAACAATCTTTATAGAACAAGATCGTTTGTTGGTCGTCATACCTGAAAATCATCCTCTTTCTGAATGTGATAAGTTCCCCATCAACGAGTTATCCAACAGCCCTTTTATGCTGCTAGAAAAGGGAGCAAAGGCAGAAATCTCTGAAATTTTTGAGCAACATCAGCTCTCACCCCAAGTTCATTTTACAACGTGGGATGACTATGCCATTATGTCTATGGTGGAAAACGGGTTAGGTATCAGTATATTACCAGAATTAATTTTGCAACGTATTCCTTACCAAATCATAACTAAAGATCTTGAGGTCCCTGCATTTCGGAATATCGGGGTTGCTATGAGAGAGCAAAAATCACTTTCACTTGCTGCCAAGCGATTTTTAGACTATCTTCCATTTAGGAAAAAAAGTAAAACGGATTGATTATGTGTCATATCACATACTAGGCAAAAGATACTCCTCTTCCACCCGTTGAATCAGAAACGATTCAAAATTTTGTCCAATCCTCCTTTTAAAACAAAAACGGAGACACCCTAATACGCGCGTCTCCGTTTCATTTTAAGCGATCACTTCCTAGGACGGCATTACCCGTATCAGGTCGATGGGTCAAAGATCGATTACTTCCTCTCAGCCTACTCCTATAAGCTCGCCAGTTATGATGTTACTCTCCTTATATTTCCATAAAAAATTTGGTCGTCAATAATGGATAATACGCTAAGTTTCTTTAACAATTACATATAATGAATCTTAAGCGTTTGTCCTTCTATATAAATTCCCTCTGAACGAGTAATTGGCAGCTTTTGCTCTGCGGTGAAACCAATTGTTTCACCATCATTTAGCGTTACGTCTTCCCCTACAATATATTCTGAAATCATAATTAAAAAATCACGCATATCTGAAGGCGTTAACGGACTACCTAGCACTTCAATTTCATCTTTCCCGAAAGCCTTCAGACCGTAAGTATATCCATCTGTGCCCTTCTCTGTTCCAATTAACCCGAAATATATAACATTCAGTAGCGGAATCATCTCTTCATCTCGAATCATTTCGGCCATCTCGATGAATATTTCCGGCTGCGCGACCGTGCCGCCTGTATAAATCCCGATTGCATTCGGGAGCTTTAAACAGCTCGCTGCAAGCTTCGTGTATAGCTTACTACTATCAATCGGCGAACAATCGCGTGGTAATACTGCTAATAGAATTTGCGCTACATGCGTTTTCGTAACCTCTACAGCTTCCGGCCACAAATAATTCCCCTGTGCAAAATGCTCGGCCTCCCCGTCTGGAATAGGCGCATTAATAAAGGTTGCAGCTACTAAACAATTGTCCACCTCAAAAACGAGCGTATCTTTATCTGTATCCTCATCCTCTAATACGTACGAAATACCCCAGTCATTCATAAGGTTTGCTTTAATTTGCTCAAAGTCACATTGCTCAGAATTGAGTAAAACAAAACCATTAAACAACCCCGGCTCACTCTCTGCCTCATCATTTCCATAATCCTCCGCTCGCTGCATCCAATATTCACGAACCATCTCTACGATTTTTATCGCTTCTTGCTCCGCAGTCGCTGGATCATACGGTTCCATCTCACTAAAGATATGACCACAATGTTCCATATCTTCTTCGCTTTCATAGCCCCCACATACACCAAGAAGCCATTCTCCAAGCGCTGTTTCCTTATACTTGAATATGTAATAATGCATCTCATGTAAATCAAATTCCCCCGCAAGCTCTATTTCACTAGGCGGCTGTCCAAGTTCTTGTTCATGCGCAAGCCAATCAATCATCTCTTGCATTGCTACTTCCTGTTGAGTTGTCATCAAACCATCTCCCTTTGCAAATTTTGATATATTAAATGACCAAATCAAATGAAGTGATAAAAATTATCTTTTATCACTTATATCTGTGTTGATATTGCAATGTATTTCGAAAATATTTATTAGAAGGGAAGGGGTAATATTTAAGGTTAGTCGACATTTCCATTAATTAACAATATTATAACATAAAAGGATATTTATGTATTTTAATTTACTATTTTCAGAGAGTTAATTTTTTTTTTAGAGGGATGACTTAAGTCCTTTGATTTACGCATAGATAATAATGAAGCAAAATGAATTGTTATCCAGCGGATGTAGTTTAGGCTTTAGAAAATAAGGTTTGATTATTTTCTACCTGGATTACTCTACTTAGGCGTTCAAGTTAAGCTCTAAATGGAAAAAGTAGCCGGAAAATTTCCGCTTAATTAGAAAATAGAATAAAAAATTGCTGAAATAGACGGAGAAATTCCGCCTATCAACTCGAAAATAGCAAAAATGGAGGATTTTCTTCTTCATAGTCGGAAAATTTCCCCTTATTTCCCCCAGAATATAGATGTATTCGGCATTTAACCGGAAAATCTCCGCTAATTTCACTTTCATAGTTGTGCTTAAAAATGCATTATCTAAACCTCTCATTATAAATCAAATATTAATTGATGAATCCATCCACTCTATCTCATAATATGGCCCGCGAATGTGGAGTAAAGAAAAATCAATATAGGCATTTTAATCCAATTTTTCTTATAAACGTCGTGACTTTATTTCAAATTTACAATAGTTACCCATTTTAGGAATAGATATATCCATTGAATATCCTATAAATAAAACAACCGTTCACTTATTTTAATAATAAGCAAACGGTTGTTAATTGTTTTCTTTAACAACTTTATTATTTTTTAAAAACTGTATTATCTTATAACACTTACAACAAATTACAATTAAAAATTACTCCACTGTCACTGACTTTGCCAAGTTACGTGGTTTATCCACATCCGCACGACGATGTAATGCTGCATAGTAGCTAATTAATTGTAACGGAATAACCGATACTAGTGGCGTTAAAAGAGCATGCACATTCGGAATTACAAGGCGGTCTCCTTCTTCGTTTAGACCTTCCATTGCAATAATACATGCATAAGCACCGCGCGCTACTACTTCTTTCACATTACCACGAATGTTTAACGCTACTTGCTCTTGTGTAGCTAATGCGAATACTGGCGTACCTTCTTCAATTAAAGCAATCGTACCATGTTTTAATTCCCCACCAGCAAAGCCTTCAGCTTGGATATATGAAATCTCTTTTAACTTCAATGCACCTTCTAGACTTACATAATAGTCTAAGTTACGGCCGATGAAGAAAGCATTACGAGCAACTTTTAAATAATCTTCTGCAATTTGTTCTAATTCATCTTTTGAGTCAACTAATGTTTGAATTGCATTTGCAGCGATAGCAAGCTCTTGTTTTAAGTCAAAGTCCACTTCTTTACCTAATGAAATAGCTGTTACATATGCAGTTAATGCTAATACGGCAACTTGCGCTACATAAGCTTTTGTTGAAGCAACTGCAATCTCAGGACCAGCATGTAATAACAATGTGTAGTCTGCTTCACGTGATAACGTTGAACCAGGTACATTTGTGATTGTTAATGCTGGATAACCCATTTCTTTAATTTTAACTAATACTTGACGACTATCTGCAGTTTCACCAGATTGCGTAATGAAGATGAATAACGGTTTTTCTGATAATAAAGGAACGTTATAGCCAAATTCACTTGAAATGTGTACTTCTACTGGAATACCTGCAATTTTTTCGAAATATTGTTTCCCGATTAAACCAGCGTGGTAACTTGTTCCTGCCGCAATAATATATAAACGATCTGCTTCTTTTAATGCTGTTAAAATGTTCTCATCAATGGATAACTCTCCATTTGCATTGCTATATGCTTGAATAATTTTACGAACGACACCTGGTTGTTCGTCAATTTCTTTTAGCATGTAGTGAGGATAAGTTCCTTTTTCAATATCACTCGCATCTAGTTCTGCTTTAAACGGTTTTCGATCAATGACACGTCCATCTAAAGTTGTAATCTCTACTTTATCTCTATGCACTAAAACAATCTCTTTGTCTCGTAGTTCAATAAATTGGTCTGTCACTTGTAACATAGCCATCGCATCAGATGCTACCACGTTAAAACCTTCACCAACACCAACTAGTAATGGTGATTTATTTTTTGCAACGTAGATTGTATCTGCATCTTCTTGGTCAAGTAGTGCAAGAGCATAAGAACCATGTACTAAAGATAATGTTTTGCGGAAAGCTTCTACGGTAGATAGACCTTCCTTAGCAAATAAATCAACTAATTGTACGATTACTTCAGTATCAGTATCTGATTGTATTTGAATGCCTTTTAAATATGCTTTTTGTAGTAAATGGTAGTTTTCAATTACTCCATTGTGTACAAGTGTATAACGTCCCGTAGAACTTTGATGTGGGTGTGCATTAAGTTTGTTTGGTACACCATGAGTTGCCCAACGTGTATGGCCAATTCCGATCGTTGCAGCAACATCATTATTCACTGCTGTACGTAAATCCGCAATACGACCTTTTTCTTTAAATACTGTTACGCCTTCTTCATTTCGAACAGCAATACCTGCAGAGTCATAACCACGATACTCTAATTTTTCTAAACCTCTTAATAAAATTTCCTTGGCATCTAAAACACCATTATATCCAACGATTCCACACATAATATTTATCCTCCGACTATATGCAAACATCAACCGACTTTTTTTAAAATAAAAAGTCAATGCAAAAGGAATCTACAAAGTGCTCTTCAAAAAGAATTCTGTATAATTCTTTTCACTCTAGCATTGTAGGTTGATAGTGCATTTAATTGTATTTGCCTTTTCGTTTTTCTGTCCATAAAATCACTTTTATGTTTTTAAAACGAAAATAACGACCGGGCATTCGACCGGGAGGCATCCGCCGAAAACTCGATAACCTCCTCCTCGTCAACTAAGGATCCTTACGTCCGATTTCCTTAGCTCAGGCGCTATAATTGTTTTCCATTATATTTATTAGGCGCAATGACTATCCTCCTTTTTGCGCAATGCTTGAAAGTTATTATTTGGTAAATAACTGGAATGTTTTTTTCAAGCAACTTCATCATACAGAATATGCAACCTTTAGTCAATATTATGTGTACTTTGTACTAGTAAATGGAAAATGGTTATAGAAAAAATTTCCACTAGACTTGGAACTCTAGTGGAAATATAGTTGGTAATTATTTAATACGAGTACGATAGTGGTAGTTATTTACATAAAATTGGATTGTTTTTAACCTTTATTACAATATTACTTACCTATATTACAAGCCTTTTTCTTTTAATAAATTTACAATTTCACGATTGAATGCAGGTAAATCTTGAGGTGTACGACTTGTGACGAGCTGTTTTTGACAAACGAACACTTCTTCATCATGGTATTTTGCTCCCGCGTTTTCTAAATCTACACGAATTGACTTATAACCAGTAATATCACGTCCATCAATTGATCTTGCGGTAATTAATAATTGTGGGCCATGACATATTGCGAATACTGGCTTCATGTCATTCATAAATGATTTTACAAAGGCAACAATCCGGTCATCATCACGAAGTAAGTCTGGTGAAAATCCTCCTGGAATAAATAGCGCATCAAACTCTTCTGGCTTCACATCATTTATTCCAAAATCGATTTCAACACGTACTTCTCCTTGTTTACCACGTACCGCTTTATTTCCTTCTTTATCGATGGTTACTACTGTGTGTCCTGCTTCCTGTAATGCCTCTTTAGGGCTTGTAAACTCAATATCCTCGAATAAATCTGTTATTAGTGTTGCTACCTTAGCCATTTCATTCACTCCTCAATTAGATTGATTCATCTAACACTATTGACGAATTACAGCTTAAATAAACACTTAAACAATATTTGTGAAACAAAAAATCCAGTAGACGTATATCAAATACACTACTGGATTTCCAATTTAATTATTCAGTTAAACCCATTTCTTCACTGACAATAGTTGCAATACGGTTAACGTAGCTTTCGCATTCTTCTTCAGTAGCTGCTTCTACCATTACGCGAACAAGTGGTTCTGTTCCAGAAGGTCGTACTAATACACGCCCATTACCCGCAAGAGCAGCTTCCACTTCCTCTATAACATTTGCTACTTTTTCATTTTGTGTTACCGCATGTTTGTTAGTCACTCGAACATTTACTAACTTTTGTGGGTATATGGCCATTTCAGAAGCAAGTTCAGAAAGACGTTTTTTCGTGACCTTCATAATGTTTACTAATTGAATGGCGGTAAGCAATCCATCACCGGTTGTATTAAAATCTAACATAATGATATGACCAGATTGCTCGCCACCTAAATTATAGTTATTTTTACGCATTTCTTCTACAACATATCGATCGCCAACAGCTGTTTTCACACTTGCCATTCCGTTTTCTTCAAGTGCCTTATAAAATCCCATATTGCTCATAACTGTGGATACTACAGTGTTGTTTTTTAAACGACCTTTTAAATTTAGATATTTACCTATAATAAACATAATTTGATCACCGTCGACGATTTTTCCATTTTCATCAACCGCAATCAGCCGATCGCCATCCCCATCAAATGCTAAACCAACATGCGCACCCCGTTCCATTACAAACGCTGCTAGTTTCTCTGGGTGAGTTGACCCAACGCCGTCATTAATATTTAATCCATCAGGTGAAGATCCCATAGATGAAATATCTGCTTCTAAATCTGCAAATAAATGCGTTGCTAACGAAGAAGTTGCCCCATGTGCACAGTCCAGTGCTACGTGTAAGCCCATAAAGTCTTCATCTACTGTTTGTTTTAAATAAGAAAGATATTTTTGACCGCCTTCGAAGTAGTCACTAACGGTTCCTAAATCACCACCTATTGGACGTGGTAATGTATCCTCTTCTAAATCAAGAATTTTTTCAACCTCAGCTTCTTGAGCATCAGTTAGTTTAAATCCATCTGGACCGAAAAATTTAATCCCATTATCTGCTACAGGGTTGTGTGATGCAGAAATCATGACACCAGCATCTGCATTCATAACACGAGTAAGATAGGCAACCCCCGGTGTACTAATAATACCCAGTCTCATTACTTCTACACCTATGGATAGTAAGCCTGCTACCAATGCTCCCTCTAACATATGACCAGAAATACGTGTATCACGTCCGATGATTACTTTCGGTCTTCCAGTTGCATGTTTTGTTAATACATATCCACCGACACGTCCTAGCTTAAAAGCTAACTCAGGTGTTAATTCACTATTTGCAATACCACGGACGCCATCCGTTCCGAAATATTTTCCCATTAGTTATTCTCTCCTTCAATGCTAGTCATCCTACTAAATGCTAGTCATTCAATGCTTCGTCAAAGTTAATTCGATATTTACTAAATACTTCACCATTCTTAATTAACCTTATCTCCAAATTACACATTAGATTCAGTTTCAGCATTATTCTCAGTATTGTTTTCAGTATTTGATTCCGAGTTGTTTTCATTATTATTGCCTATTGTATCTTCTGTCTGCGGCTCTTCATTAGTTGACTCTATGTCCTCAGCAGTTTCTTCATCCACGATTGTTTCAACTTTAGAAACAGTTGCTAGTACAATTATCGTTTCTGTGGAAAGTCTTGAAGCTCCATTTGGTACGTTTAAGCTCACTTCATATTCGCCAGATTCTTCGATTACTGACACGTCAAATTCTACGACTAGTTCTGATAATCCGTCAATAATAGATTTCTGACCAAACACTTGAACCGACTCTGTTGCTGAGGTAAGTCGTTCCACAGTAACACCTTCCACTGGGGTTCCAACAGGTGAAATTGAAATTGGAAGATCCCTACTATATTCGCTTATATCAACCTTCACTCTTACTGTTGAAGGTTCAACGAGTACGTCTAACTTATTAAGGTTACTATCTAAGACTTTTACGTCTGCATCTTGTTCAAATGATGCATTAATTCCTGGATTTCCTGTTACGGTAGCTTTTATATAATTAATACTCCCGATTACACTTTTTGCCCCTGTGACAAAAACTGTGCCTGGCTCTGCCGTCATGTTATTTAATACATACGCTTCGTCAATTAAGCTATGGTTCATTTCAGGTTCTACTCGTAACTCTGCAGTAACTTTCTCTTCAATTGTTACATTAATATATTCCGGATTAATTTTCACAGAAAGTTTATCCGAAAAAGCTTCATGTTGCACTTTAACTCTATGTTCGCCGATTAACTTATCGGATAAGTCCACAAAAATCTTATAATCCTTTTGCAATTTCGCCTGTAGGACCAGTTGTATTGGACCTTCTATTGTTACATCTACTGTGTCTGGTAAACCATCTACAATTAAGTTATCCGTGTCATAATATACTTCTAATGGTACATCAGTGAGGATATCCACATGATTATTTGTCGTTGAGGTAATGCCTTCACCCATTAAGGATTTTACATAGAAGAACATTAATATTGCTAGTACTAATGCAGTAATCCTCAAAATCCAAGGACTATCGAAAAGTTTATCCATTCTTTTTCCCCCTCCAAGTCCACTTAGAGGATAGATCCGAATCTTGTTCTGGACCAAACCACATTTTTCTTAATTGAGTTTCAAATTCCTCTATTGAAAGATTGCGATACAGATTACCGTTTTTAGTTAGGCTCACAGCACCAGTTTCCTCAGAGACAATAATAGTTATTGCATCCGTTACTTCACTCAAACCCAGGGCGGCTCTGTGACGTGTACCTAGTTCTTTGGATATGAACGTACTTTCTGACAAAGGTAAGTAACATGCTGCTGCTGCAATTTTTGATTTTTGGAGAACGACTGCGCCATCATGCAACGGTGTGTTAGGAATGAAAATATTAATTAGTAATTCGGAGCTAATATCTGCATTCATCTTAATACCTGTTTCAATATATTCATTAAGGCCTGTTTCATTTTCAATTGAGATTAATGCACCTATTCGACGTTTCGCCATATAACTGACTGCTTTTTTCATTACTTCCACTAGACGAGATTGTTCATCTTCTAATTGACTTGTTGAGCGTTGGAATATTTTACCCCTGCCAAGTTGCTCAAGCGCCCTTCTAATCTCTGGTGTGAAAATAATAATAATTGCCAAGAAACCGAAATCAATTACTTGTTGTAGCATCCATCCTAGTGTATCTAGGCCAAATATCTCGGTTGCAATTCTTGCAAATATAATAACAAATAACCCTTTTAATAATTGGACTGCCTTGGTTCCTTTTATAAGGGTTAATAATTTATATACTACGTACCAAACTAGAAGCACGTCTAAAAAACTTACAATTACATTTACAGGCGTGAAATCTGTAAATTGCTCAATTATTTGCATGTGGCTTCCCCCACTTTTTCTAGCTCTTTTTCATCATGACGCCTTAACTTCAATACTTTTTGATTCCTTTAAAATTAGGAATGCATTATTTGTAACGCCGGCCTATTTTGTTTATTTATTATTGACAGAATAGTTGATATCAATAGTATAGCACATTCCATTAATATTTAGCTGTACCCAAGAAAAAAGTCCACTCTTGTGAGCAGACTTTTTCATTATAATGTATGTTTTACTAACAAACTATATTAACTATTGAAATACTTCAATAAAGTTGTTGGCAATAGATTTAATTTCATACCATAGCCATTCGAATGATTCATCAATCACTTCAATTTCACCACTGATTACAGCAGTTGAAGCCATATACTCTCCATTTATGACAGTCACATTACCTTCAACTTCACCTTCTATGACAATATCGCCATTTTTAACTAAGATATCACCTTGAATTACTTCTCCTTCAGGTACAACTACAGTTTGACCATTTACAACTAGGTTTGGATAAGCTGTTACAGTGAACTCATCATCCGAATAGCTTCCCATTAATGAGGCACTCATAAACAATAGAAACACTGCAGCGGCGACAATAAATGGATGTTGTCTAAACCACCTTTGAATGCCAACACGATTTTTTACTTTTGGTAGACGATTCATAGTTTCATTTTCGAAGTTTGGAGGTGCTGTAATATGTGCTGCGCTCTTCACAAAAGCAACGGTGTCACTTAGTTCATGCATATGTTGTTGACAAGACGGGCAGCTTCGCAGATGTTGTTTAAGTTCTTGTTCATGTTCACGAGTAATATCGCCATCTAAATATTCGTGCATATAGTCAACAAATTTTTGTGGACACGTACTCATGCCGGTTACCTCCTACATATTTTTCAATTGCTTTCGAAGAGCTTCTCGCCCTCTATGAATTCTTGTTTTAACTGTTCCTAAAGGCAATTCTAAAATCTCGCTAATTTCCTGTAAAGAGAGTTCCTCAATATATTTTAAAACAATAGCCGACCTGTACTTATCAGGTAATCGGCTTATTTCATATTGGATTCGATCTTGTAATTCCATCTGAATGGCAGCATCATCTGGCATCTGATCATCTGATGAAATTTGAGAATACATATCAAGTCCATCTGTCCCAGCAACTTCAGCATCTAAATAATAATCAGGTTTTTTCTTTCGAATTCTATCAATACATAGGTTTGTAGCAATACGATATAACCATGTTGAGAATTTACGTTTCTGAT
This sequence comes from Lysinibacillus timonensis, assembly GCF_900291985.1. Taxonomy (NCBI): domain Bacteria; kingdom Bacillati; phylum Bacillota; class Bacilli; order Caryophanales; family Bacillaceae; genus Lysinibacillus; species Lysinibacillus timonensis. The sequence continues at coordinate 2,129,566 of NZ_LT985980.1, forward strand.
CAAAAGAATGTAGGTTGATATACGCACGTACAAATGCTTCTTGCGATATATCTTCTGCTTCATGTTTATTGCCTAACATTCGGTAACATATTTGATATAGTTTATGCTGGTAGAGACTCACAATATCGGAAAATGCGTTTTGGTCACCTTTTAATACTTGCTTTATTCTTTTGTTCACTAGCGCATCCATCTTGTTTTCCCTCTCCACCTTTATCGGTTCCATATTGTTTACGTTTATATCTTTAAAAAGTTTCACGTTTTTTTAGATTATATCAAATATATGTAAATTCCGAATTAAGCCAATTTTAACATTTACATTCAAACTATATAATGCTTTTAAACTATTTTCAGACTAATTTCTCACCTAAAAGAGACCCCATTAAGGCAACTGCAGTATCTGCTGTTTTATTTCTTTCATCTAGAATTGGATTGACTTCCACAAATTCAGCAGAAGTAATAATTTGAGCTTCTTCTAGCATTTCCATAGCTAAGTGACTTTCACGGTATGTTATTCCTCCAGGTACCGGCGTTCCAACTCCAGGAGTGTATAGTGGATCTAATCCATCAAGATCTAACGACAAATGAACACCATCTACATTTCTTTGCTTAAAATATGCTATAGATTCTTCAATTACCTTCGTCATCCCTAAACGATCTATTTCATGCATCGAATACACTTTTATTCCAAGTTCTTTAATTAATTCCTTTTCACCTGGATCGACTGAACGTGCACCAATTATAATAACATTTTCAGGCTTTATTTTCGGCCCATAGCCATTAATATTAACTAACTGGTTATTTCCTAAACCAAGACTAATGGCTAATGGCATACCATGTATATTTCCAGAAGGTGTTGTTTCAGGTGTATTTAAATCTGCATGCGCATCATACCAAATAACACCTAGGTTATTATAATGTTTTGCTAATCCTGCTAGAGTACCTATTGCAATACTATGATCTCCTCCTAAAACAAGAGGAAATGCACCCTCACTAATAACATCTTCAACTTTTCCTGCAAGTCGACTACTAATTTCAACAATTTCATTTAAATTTAATAATTTATTATTTTGCTGAACTGTAACGTTTCCCCTAATGACTTGAATATCTCCCTCATCTTTAATTGTATAACCCAGTTCAGTTAAACGTTCTGTAATATTTGCATATCGGATTGCACTAGGCCCCATATCCACTCCACGGCGTCTTTGACCATAGTCTGATGGTACTCCAATAATTGAAATCTTTTTCTTTTCCATGAATATTTCCCCCTTTGTAATTATTATTTTAGAAGGAATTTTAGGATGGCTCAACTCGACAACAATTTGTATTTTTATACAACATTTAGTAACTGTTCTATGTTGGTTAACAGGAAATAAATAAAAAAATCCCCTACTCAGTTGAGCAAAGGATTAGAATGAAATATGTTATGTATTATTAAGTCAAGATAAAAATGGCTGGGGTACCAGGATTCGAACCTGGGCATGACGGAATCAAAATCCGTTGCCTTACCGCTTGGCTATACCCCAATACTGGTGGAGAGGGACGGATTCGAACCGCCGAACCCGAAGGAGCGGATTTACAGTCCGCCGCGTTTAGCCACTTCGCTACCTCTCCATTAACACTTATGGTGGAGGATGACGGGCTCGAACCGCCGACCCCCTGCTTGTAAGGCAGGTGCTCTCCCAGCTGAGCTAATCCTCCATAAAAGTAAGTGATGAATTATTTAACTATTGAATTAAAATGGTGACCCGTACGGGATTCGAACCCGTGTTACCGCCGTGAAAGGGCGGTGTCTTAACCACTTGACCAACGGGCCAATACATGTCCTAAACAAGACAAGAATTATCATATCATTTAAATTATAAAATTGCAACCAGTTTTAAAAATTTCCTGCGATTTTTTTTTAAAAGTAGTAATTATAATACTGATTACCTCATTTAAGAAAATTACAAAAAAAATGGCTCCGAAGGTAGGACTCGAACCTACGACCAACCGGTTAACAGCCGGTTGCTCTACCACTGAGCTACTTCGGAACGCTAATATTAACATATTGAATTGAAGTACATTTTCTATTATACATAGAAAGAAGGAATAATCAAGTGTTTTTACCAATTAATTTTAAAATTAAAATTTTATTGGAGCACTAAATTATTATATAGCATCGCCATGTTTTAATATATACATAGTTAGGTTGTTCATTATCTTTATATTTATTGTTTTGGTATCTCCGTTTTATTCAATAATTGGATATAATCTCGCTTATTGAATAACTCATCTTAAAGATTTATTAAAAGAGCTAAGGTTATTGATTTTATTCTAATTGAATGTATTACCCCCTTACAATAACCTATTTCGTTATATTAACATATCGGATTCTGTGCACTGAGGTGCTCATGTTCAGAGTATATCCCGCTCCTCTCTCCTTGGTTCCTTGAAATCCTCGGTCCTCCCACTTCTCGAATCCTTACTGTGATATTTACCTTATGGAAATATATCCATTTCTTTAGCCGCGCCAATCGAACCTTCGGTTCTTGGAGTTGGGGACTTTTCTGAATTAAAAAAGCACCACTGAAATCAGCGGTGCTTTGTGCGAAGCGCTCGTCTACCTCTCACAGGGGGTGCCCCTCAACTACCATCAGCGCTATCTCGAAGCGAGATGACACGTCGGATTTCTGCGTCACCTGCGTCACTGCGGTGCTCATGTACAGAGTACACTCCGCACCTCTCTCCTTGGTTCCTTGAAATCCTTGGTCCTCCCACTTCTCGAATCCTTACTGTGATATTTACCTTATGGAAATATATCCATTTCTTTAGCCGCGCCAATCGAACCTTCGGTTCTTGGAGTTGGGGACTTTTCTGAATTAAAAAAGCACCACTGAAATCAGCGGTGCTTTGTGCGAAGCGACGTCCTACTCTCACAGGGGGAAGCCCCCAACTACCATCGGCGCTAAAGAGCTTAACTTCCGTGTTCGGTATGGGAACGGGTGTGACCTCTTTGCCATCATCACTTCACTATTTAATTGAAAGAAATTTGTTCTCTCAAAACTGGATAAAGACATTGAATACGTTCAAGTTCGTTTTGGTTAAGTCCTCGATCGATTAGTATTCGTCAGCTCCATGTGTCACCACACTTCCACCTCGAACCTATCTACCTCATCGTCTTTGAGGGATCTTACTTCAAATGAATGGGAAATCTCATCTTGAGGGGGGCTTCATGCTTAGATGCTTTCAGCACTTATCCCGTCCACACATAGCTACCCAGCGATGCCTTTGGCAAGACAACTGGTACACCAGCGGTGTGTCCATCCCGGTCCTCTCGTACTAAGGACAGCTCCTCTCAAATTTCCTACGCCCACGACGGATAGGGACCGAACTGTCTCACGACGTTCTGAACCCAGCTCGCGTACCGCTTTAATGGGCGAACAGCCCAACCCTTGGGACCGACTACAGCCCCAGGATGCGATGAGCCGACATCGAGGTGCCAAACCTCCCCGTCGATGTGGACTCTTGGGGGAGATAAGCCTGTTATCCCCGGGGTAGCTTTTATCCGTTGAGCGATGGCCCTTCCATGCGGAACCACCGGATCACTAAGCCCGTCTTTCGACCCTGCTCGACTTGTAGGTCTCGCAGTCAAGCTCCCTTGTGCCTTTACACTCTACGAATGATTTCCAACCATTCTGAGGGAACCTTTGGGCGCCTCCGTTACCTTTTAGGAGGCGACCGCCCCAGTCAAACTGTCCACCTGACACTGTCTCCTACCCCGATGAGGGGTACGGGTTAGAATTTCAATACAACCAGGGTAGTATCCCACCGACGCCTCCATAGAAGCTGGCGCTCCTATTTCTCAGGCTCCTACCTATCCTGTACAAGTTGTACCAAAATTCAATATCAAGCTACAGTAAAGCTCCACGGGGTCTTTCCGTCCTGTCGCGGGTAACCTGCATCTTCACAGGTACTATAATTTCACCGAGTCTCTCGTTGAGACAGTGCCCAGATCGTTACGCCTTTCGTGCGGGTCGGAACTTACCCGACAAGGAATTTCGCTACCTTAGGACCGTTATAGTTACGGCCGCCGTTTACTGGGGCTTCAATTCAGAGCTTCGCGTAAGCTAACCCCTCCTCTTAACCTTCCAGCACCGGGCAGGCGTCAGCCCCTATACTTCACCTTACGGTTTTGCAGAGACCTGTGTTTTTGCTAAACAGTCGCCTGGGCCTATTCACTGCGGCTCTCTCTCGAGAGCACCCCTTCTCCCGAAGTTACGGGGTCATTTTGCCGAGTTCCTTAACGAGAGTTCTCTCGCACACCTTAGGATTCTCTCCTCGACTACCTGTGTCGGTTTGCGGTACGGGCACCTCCCGCCTCGCTAGAGGCTTTTCTTGGCAGTGTGAAATCAGGAACTTCGCTCTAAAAGAGCTCCCCATCACAGCTCAACGTTACAGGAAGCGGATTTGCCTACTTCCACGCCTTACTGCTTGGGCGCGTTCAACCAACGACGCGCTTTCCCTATCCTACTGCGTCCCCCCATTACTCAAACGGCGGGGAGGTGGTACAGGAATATCAACCTGTTGTCCATCGTCTACGCCTATCGGCCTCGACTTAGGTCCCGACTAACCCTGAGCGGACGAGCCTTCCTCAGGAAACCTTAGTCATACGGTGGATGGGATTCTCACCCATCTTTCGCTACTCATACCGGCATTCTCACTTCTAAGCGCTCCACCAGTCCTTCCGGTCTGACTTCAACGCACTTAGAACGCTCTCCTACCACGGACATCAAAGATGTCCATCCACAGCTTCGGTGAATCGTTTAGCCCCGATACATTTTCGGCGCAGCGTCACTCGACCAGTGAGCTATTACGCACTCTTTAAATGATGGCTGCTTCTAAGCCAACATCCTGGTTGTCTAAGCAACGCCACATCCTTTTCCACTTAACGATTACTTTGGGACCTTAGCTGGTGGTCTGGGCTGTTTCCCTTTTGACTACGGATCTTATCACTCGCAGTCTGACTCCCGTGTATAAATATCTGGCATTCGGAGTTTGTCTGAATTCGGTAAAGCGAGATGCCCCCCTAGTCCAAACAGTGCTCTACCTCCAGTATTCTCTATCACGAGGCTAGCCCTAAAGCTATTTCGGAGAGAACCAGCTATCTCCAAGTTCGATTGGAATTTCTCCGCTACCCACACCTCATCCCCGCACTTTTCAACGTGCGTGGGTTCGGGCCTCCAGTAAGTGTTACCTCACCTTCACCCTGGACATGGGTAGATCACCTGGTTTCGGGTCTACGACCACGTACTCATTCGCCCTATTCAGACTCGCTTTCGCTGCGGCTCCGTCTTCTCAACTTAACCTTGCACGTAATCGTAACTCGCCGGTTCATTCTACAAAAGGCACGCTATCACCCATTAACGGGCTCTAACTACTTGTAGGCACACGGTTTCAGGTTCTCTTTCACTCCCCTCCCGGGGTGCTTTTCACCTTTCCCTCACGGTACTGGTTCACTATCGGTCACTAGGTAGTATTTAGCCTTGGGAGATGGTCCTCCCGGATTCCGACGGAATTTCACGTGTTCCGCCGTACTCAGGATACACTCCGGAGAGAATGAACTTTTGACTACAGGGCTGTTACCTCTTATAGCGGACCTTTCCATGTCGCTTCGTCTAATTCATTCTTTTGTAACTCCAAAGGAGTGTCCTACAACCCCAAGAGGCAAGCCTCTTGGTTTGGGCTCTTCCCGTTTCGCTCGCCGCTACTCAGGGAATCGAATTTTCTTTCTCTTCCTCCAGGTACTTAGATGTTTCAGTTCCCTGGGTCTGTCTTCAACACGCTATGAATTCACGTGAAGATACTATGCCATTACGCATAGTGGGTTCCCCCATTCGGAAATCCCCGGATCAAAGCTTACTTACAGCTCCCCGAGGCATATCGGTGTTAGTGCCGTCCTTCATCGACTCCTAGTGCCAAGGCATTCACCGTGCGCCCTTAATAACTTAACCTAAAAGTTATTACTTCTCATAATGAGAAGATTTAGACTTACAATAAAAATCTTGAACAAAAAAATATTTCAATGTCGTTTTATCCAGTTTTCAAAGAACAATCTAATAGAAGTATTCAAATGTCTAGCTCCGAACGCTAACTCGTACGCCTACTTCGCCATCTCACTACGAATGCAAGCATTCTTGTTCGATGCCTCCAGTAGTCTATCGAGTTAAACGAGCGTTCTACGCTTTTCGTTGAACCTTCAAAACTGAACACAAAACGTTAATGTTTCAAGCCCAAGGCTTGAATTCCGTATTGTCTAGCTCCGAACGCTAACTTTTGTGTCTGTTTCACCTTTACCCTTCGAATGCAAGCATTCTTGTGTAAAGCTTCCAACAGCCAAAAAGTTGAACGAGCGTTCTCCGCTTTTCGACATATCCTTAGAAAGGAGGTGATCCAGCCGCACCTTCCGATACGGCTACCTTGTTACGACTTCACCCCAATCATCTGTCCCACCTTCGGCGGCTGGCTCCATAAGGTTACCTCACCGACTTCGGGTGTTACAAACTCTCGTGGTGTGACGGGCGGTGTGTACAAGGCCCGGGAACGTATTCACCGCGGCATGCTGATCCGCGATTACTAGCGATTCCGGCTTCATGTAGGCGAGTTGCAGCCTACAATCCGAACTGAGAACGGTTTTATCGGATTAGCTCCCTCTCGCGAGTTGGCAACCGTTTGTACCGTCCATTGTAGCACGTGTGTAGCCCAGGTCATAAGGGGCATGATGATTTGACGTCATCCCCACCTTCCTCCGGTTTGTCACCGGCAGTCTCCTTAGAGTGCCCAACTAAATGATGGCAACTAAGAACAAGGGTTGCGCTCGTTGCGGGACTTAACCCAACATCTCACGACACGAGCTGACGACAACCATGCACCACCTGTCACCGCTGTCCCCGAAGGGAAAGCTATGTCTCCATAGCGGTCAGCGGGATGTCAAGACCTGGTAAGGTTCTTCGCGTTGCTTCGAATTAAACCACATGCTCCACCGCTTGTGCGGGCCCCCGTCAATTCCTTTGAGTTTCAGTCTTGCGACCGTACTCCCCAGGCGGAGTGCTTAATGCGTTAGCTGCAGCACTAAGGGGCGGAAACCCCCTAACACTTAGCACTCATCGTTTACGGCGTGGACTACCAGGGTATCTAATCCTGTTTGCTCCCCACGCTTTCGCGCCTCAGCGTCAGTTACAGACCAGAAAGTCGCCTTCGCCACTGGTGTTCCTCCAAATCTCTACGCATTTCACCGCTACACTTGGAATTCCACTTTCCTCTTCTGCACTCAAGTCCTCCAGTTTCCAATGACCGCACGCGGTTGAGCCGCGAGATTTCACATCAGACTTAAAGGACCGCCTGCGCGCGCTTTACGCCCAATAATTCCGGACAACGCTTGCCACCTACGTATTACCGCGGCTGCTGGCACGTAGTTAGCCGTGGCTTTCTAATAAGGTACCGTCAAGGTACAGCCAGTTACTACTGTACTTGTTCTTCCCTTACAACAGAGTTTTACGATCCGAAAACCTTCTTCACTCACGCGGCGTTGCTCCATCAGGCTTTCGCCCATTGTGGAAGATTCCCTACTGCTGCCTCCCGTAGGAGTCTGGGCCGTGTCTCAGTCCCAGTGTGGCCGATCACCCTCTCAGGTCGGCTACGCATCGTCGCCTAGGTGAGCCGTTACCTCACCTACTAGCTAATGCGCCGCGGGCCCATCCTATAGCGATAGCAGAACCATCTTTCAACAATCTAACAGGAGTTAAATTGTATCATTCGGTATTAGCCCCGGTTTCCCGGAGTTATCCCCAACTATAGGGCAGGTTGCCCACGTGTTACTCACCCGTCCGCCGCTAACATCTGGGAGCAAGCTCCCATCAGTCCGCTCGACTTGCATGTATTAGGCACGCCGCCAGCGTTCGTCCTGAGCCAGGATCAAACTCTCCATAAAATGGCGAATTTGAGTTTAGCTCAAAATTCTACTGGCATCAAAATTGATGTCCAAAATTATGTTTCTTATAATAGAAACGTTTAATTCATTAACGTTTTGTTGTTCAGTTTTCAAGGTTCATATCCCGTCATTCAAGACAGGAATATTATTATATCAACCACATTCAATGAAGTCAATATATTTTTTAACTTGTTCACCATCGCTCTATCAAGCGATAGGAATTTAATTATACCAAAATAATTAAGTGAAGTCAACAACCTTTTTAAACATTCATTTATTCACTGTTTTATATGTTGTTTAACCTCTTTGTTATTATATCAATATAATTAATGAAATGCAATACTGTTTTTATATTTTATTAATAACTTCAGTAAACCTATGGTTTACCAAAAATAAAACACCACTGAATCTCAGCGGTGCTTGTGCGAAGCGACGTCCTACTCTCACAGGGGGAAGCCCCCAACTACCATCGGCGCTAAAGAGCTTAACTTCCGTGTTCGGTATGGGAACGGGTGTGACCTCTTTGCCATCATCACTTCACTATTTAGTTGAAAGAAGTTTATTCTCTCAAAACTGGATAAAGACATTGAATACGTTCAAGTTAATTTTGGTTAAGTCCTCGATCGATTAGTATTCGTCAGCTCCATGTGTCACCACACTTCCACCTCGAACCTATCTACCTCATCGTCTTTGAGGGATCTTACTTCAAATGAATGGGAAATCTCATCTTGAGGGGGGCTTCATGCTTAGATGCTTTCAGCACTTATCCCGTCCACACATAGCTACCCAGCGATGCCTTTGGCAAGACAACTGGTACACCAGCGGTGTGTCCATCCCGGTCCTCTCGTACTAAGGACAGCTCCTCTCAAATTTCCTACGCCCACGACGGATAGGGACCGAACTGTCTCACGACGTTCTGAACCCAGCTCGCGTACCGCTTTAATGGGCGAACAGCCCAACCCTTGGGACCGACTACAGCCCCAGGATGCGATGAGCCGACATCGAGGTGCCAAACCTCCCCGTCGATGTGGACTCTTGGGGGAGATAAGCCTGTTATCCCCGGGGTAGCTTTTATCCGTTGAGCGATGGCCCTTCCATGCGGAACCACCGGATCACTAAGCCCGTCTTTCGACCCTGCTCGACTTGTAGGTCTCGCAGTCAAGCTCCCTTGTGCCTTTACACTCTACGAATGATTTCCAACCATTCTGAGGGAACCTTTGGGCGCCTCCGTTACCTTTTAGGAGGCGACCGCCCCAGTCAAACTGTCCACCTGACACTGTCTCCTACCCCGATGAGGGGTACGGGTTAGAATTTCAATACAACCAGGGTAGTATCCCACCGACGCCTCCATAGAAGCTGGCGCTCCTATTTCTCAGGCTCCTACCTATCCTGTACAAGTTGTACCAAAATTCAATATCAAGCTACAGTAAAGCTCCACGGGGTCTTTCCGTCCTGTCGCGGGTAACCTGCATCTTCACAGGTACTATAATTTCACCGAGTCTCTCGTTGAGACAGTGCCCAGATCGTTACGCCTTTCGTGCGGGTCGGAACTTACCCGACAAGGAATTTCGCTACCTTAGGACCGTTATAGTTACGGCCGCCGTTTACTGGGGCTTCAATTCAGAGCTTCGCGTAAGCTAACCCCTCCTCTTAACCTTCCAGCACCGGGCAGGCGTCAGCCCCTATACTTCACCTTACGGTTTTGCAGAGACCTGTGTTTTTGCTAAACAGTCGCCTGGGCCTATTCACTGCGGCTCTCTCTCGAGAGCACCCCTTCTCCCGAAGTTACGGGGTCATTTTGCCGAGTTCCTTAACGAGAGTTCTCTCGCACACCTTAGGATTCTCTCCTCGACTACCTGTGTCGGTTTGCGGTACGGGCACCTCCCGCCTCGCTAGAGGCTTTTCTTGGCAGTGTGAAATCAGGAACTTCGCTCTAAAAGAGCTCCCCATCACAGCTCAACGTTACAGGAAGCGGATTTGCCTACTTCCACGCCTTACTGCTTGGGCGCGTTCAACCAACGACGCGCTTTCCCTATCCTACTGCGTCCCCCCATTACTCAAACGGCGGGGAGGTGGTACAGGAATATCAACCTGTTGTCCATCGTCTACGCCTATCGGCCTCGACTTAGGTCCCGACTAACCCTGAGCGGACGAGCCTTCCTCAGGAAACCTTAGTCATACGGTGGATGGGATTCTCACCCATCTTTCGCTACTCATACCGGCATTCTCACTTCTAAGCGCTCCACCAGTCCTTCCGGTCTGACTTCAACGCACTTAGAACGCTCTCCTACCACGGACATCAAAGATGTCCATCCACAGCTTCGGTGAATCGTTTAGCCCCGATACATTTTCGGCGCAGCGTCACTCGACCAGTGAGCTATTACGCACTCTTTAAATGATGGCTGCTTCTAAGCCAACATCCTGGTTGTCTAAGCAACGCCACATCCTTTTCCACTTAACGATTACTTTGGGACCTTAGCTGGTGGTCTGGGCTGTTTCCCTTTTGACTACGGATCTTATCACTCGCAGTCTGACTCCCGTGTATAAATATCTGGCATTCGGAGTTTGTCTGAATTCGGTAAAGCGAGATGCCCCCCTAGTCCAAACAGTGCTCTACCTCCAGTATTCTCTATCACGAGGCTAGCCCTAAAGCTATTTCGGAGAGAACCAGCTATCTCCAAGTTCGATTGGAATTTCTCCGCTACCCACACCTCATCCCCGCACTTTTCAACGTGCGTGGGTTCGGGCCTCCAGTAAGTGTTACCTCACCTTCACCCTGGACATGGGTAGATCACCTGGTTTCGGGTCTACGACCACGTACTCATTCGCCCTATTCAGACTCGCTTTCGCTGCGGCTCCGTCTTATCAACTTAACCTTGCACGTAATCGTAACTCGCCGGTTCATTCTACAAAAGGCACGCTATCACCCATTAACGGGCTCTAACTACTTGTAGGCACACGGTTTCAGGTTCTCTTTCACTCCCCTCCCGGGGTGCTTTTCACCTTTCCCTCACGGTACTGGTTCACTATCGGTCACTAGGTAGTATTTAGCCTTGGGAGATGGTCCTCCCGGATTCCGACGGAATTTCACGTGTTCCGCCGTACTCAGGATACACTCCGGAGAGAATGAACTTTTGACTACAGGGCTGTTACCTCTTATAGCGGACCTTTCCATGTCGCTTCGTCTAATTCATTCTTTTGTAACTCCAAAGGAGTGTCCTACAACCCCAAGAGGCAAGCCTCTTGGTTTGGGCTCTTCCCGTTTCGCTCGCCGCTACTCAGGGAATCGAATTTTCTTTCTCTTCCTCCAGGTACTTAGATGTTTCAGTTCCCTGGGTCTGTCTTCAACACGCTATGAATTCACGTGAAGATACTATGCCATTACGCATAGTGGGTTCCCCCATTCGGAAATCCCCGGATCAAAGCTTACTTACAGCTCCCCGAGGCATATCGGTGTTAGCGCCGTCCTTCATCGACTCCTAGTGCCAAGGCATTCACCGTGCGCCCTTAATAACTTAACCTAATCCGGCTTCCAATACACATCGTTCTACTTCGTCAACTGCGCTCGTTCACATCCTCATGTACCTAAGTACACTGCGGTGCTCACTCCCTTGTTTCCTCGTATAACTCGTGTCTTGAAACCCTCTGGTTCGTTACACTTCTCTATAAGAGAAGATTTAAGAACTTACAATAAATCAATTTCGTCTCGTCGAAATTGCCGTCCAGATTTTGGTTTGGACACTGTCCAAACATCTTCCTTTCAAAATCTGTGACATCCGTCGGAGACGTAAAATCATTCAGCTTCGCTGAGTGATTTTACCTTGAACAAAAAAATATTTCAATGTCGTTTTATCCAGTTTTCAAAGAACAAAGCAGCTGACTTCAATCACTTCGTGATTTACATCAGTGAGTTTGCTTCGTGCAGCTTTGCGACGAGTAATGTTTTAGACATCCTCGAATTCGCTACCCGCAGGAGCAAGATTTGAAGTTTTCATGTTATCTAACTTTTAGAAAGTTAGTTTCATCATGAACCTTCAAAACTGAACACAAAACGTTAATGTTTCAAGCCCAAGGCTTGAATTCCGTTAAATATCCTTAGAAAGGAGGTGATCCAGCCGCACCTTCCGATACGGCTACCTTGTTACGACTTCACCCCAATCATCTGTCCCACCTTCGGCGGCTGGCTCCAAAAGGTTACCTCACCGACTTCGGGTGTTACAAACTCTCGTGGTGTGACGGGCGGTGTGTACAAGGCCCGGGAACGTATTCACCGCGGCATGCTGATCCGCGATTACTAGCGATTCCGGCTTCATGTAGGCGAGTTGCAGCCTACAATCCGAACTGAGAACGGTTTTATCGGATTAGCTCCCCCTCGCGAGTTGGCAACCGTTTGTACCGTCCATTGTAGCACGTGTGTAGCCCAGGTCATAAGGGGCATGATGATTTGACGTCATCCCCACCTTCCTCCGGTTTGTCACCGGCAGTCTCCTTAGAGTGCCCAACTAAATGATGGCAACTAAGAACAAGGGTTGCGCTCGTTGCGGGACTTAACCCAACATCTCACGACACGAGCTGACGACAACCATGCACCACCTGTCACCACTGTCCCCGAAGGGAAAGCTATGTCTCCATAGCGGTCAGCGGGATGTCAAGACCTGGTAAGGTTCTTCGCGTTGCTTCGAATTAAACCACATGCTCCACCGCTTGTGCGGGCCCCCGTCAATTCCTTTGAGTTTCAGTCTTGCGACCGTACTCCCCAGGCGGAGTGCTTAATGCGTTAGCTGCAGCACTAAGGGGCGGAAACCCCCTAACACTTAGCACTCATCGTTTACGGCGTGGACTACCAGGGCATCTAATCCTGTTTGCTCCCCACGCTTTCGCGCCTCAGCGTCAGTTACAGACCAGAAAGTCGCCTTCGCCACTGGTGTTCCTCCAAATCTCTACGCAGTTCACCGCTTCACCTGGAATTCCACTTTCCTCTTCTGCACTCAAGTCCTCCAGTTTCCAATGACCCTCCACGGTTGAGCCGTGGGCTTTCACATCAGACTTAAAGGACCGCCTGCGCGCGCTTTACGCCCAATAATTCCGGACAACGCTTGCCACCTACGTATTACCGCGGCTGCTGGCACGTAGTTAGCCGTGGCTTTCTAATAAGGTACCGTCAAGGTACAGCCAGTTACTACTGTACTTGTTCTTCCCTTACAACAGAGTTTTACGATCCGAAAACCTTCTTCACTCACGCGGCGTTGCTCCATCAGGCTTTCGCCCATTGTGGAAGATTCCCTACTGCTGCCTCCCGTAGGAGTCTGGGCCGTGTCTCAGTCCCAGTGTGGCCGATCACCCTCTCAGGTCGGCTACGCATCGTCGCCTAGGTGAGCCGTTACCTCACCTACTAGCTAATGCGCCGCGGGCCCATCCTATAGCGATAGCAGAACCATCTTTCAACAATCTAACAGGAGTTAAATTGTATCATTCGGTATTAGCCCCGGTTTCCCGGAGTTATCCCCAACTATAGGGCAGGTTGCCCACGTGTTACTCACCCGTCCGCCGCTAACATCTGGGAGCAAGCTCCCATCAGTCCGCTCGACTTGCATGTATTAGGCACGCCGCCAGCGTTCGTCCTGAGCCAGGATCAAACTCTCCATAAAATGGCGAATTTGAGTTTAGCTCAAAATTCTACTGGCATCAAAATTGATGTCCAAAATTGTGTTTCTTATAATAGAAACGTTTAATTCATTAACGTTTTGTTGTTCAGTTTTCAAGGTTCATTCGTTTCACCGTTTCACAACAGCAACTTTCATATAATAACATCTATTTCAGAAGATGTCAACAAGTTTTTTTGCTCAACCACCTTATTAATGGCGACTTCCCTATATTACATTCTTTATTCATGAAAGTCAACAACAATTCATAAGTTTTTATGAGACATGCTTTTAACTGAATATATTAATTTAAAAAGGGGATAAATTATGATTCGTAAAACTATAATAACATTTGCTTTTGCTCTGTTATTATTCTTCTTGGTATTTCCGCAAAAGGGGGCAATTATTTCAGTATTCCAGATGACTGATGAGCCCTTGGTCATCTCAAAAGGTAATTATGGACAATCATTAATTTTGGAAGTTTCCTTCTCACATGACGGTTTTCTTGTCTGGCTGAATTCATTAAAGCAACCATATCCTTTATTAATGCTTGATGCAAATTGGATCAACAGATCACCGCAATTTATAGAAGCAATTGAGAAAAAAAATATCCCTACTGGACTTTTAGGTGGGAACGGTGGAACAGATTATACAATTGAGTTGCTAAAAAGGGATATCGCAATTTATGAAAAACATTTTGAGGAAAAGCCTCTTTGGTTTATGACAGCCGATTACAAGTATACTTCCGAATTACAACAAGCAACTTTTAGTGAACAGATTAACATGATTTCTCCTACATACTTGTATAAAGAAGGAGATAAGTATCCTGAAGAAAAAGGGATTATTATTTCCATTCCTTTGCACGAAGATTCAAAACCAAATTTTGAGACATTAAAGGAATTTATGACTTCTCAAAAATATTTATCAATAGAGGAAAATATCTTTGGTTATTCAATGAAGACAAAAAAAGTTCCCCAATAAATATAATAGTACGGTACAAATGAAAATAATTTTACAATACAAAACACCGACTCATTTTTTTGAGTCGGTGTTTTAGTATCTGAATTGGGACTAACATTATTTTTTATTTTCATTTTAGCTATTAGCTAATTTTCGTTCTTTTCGACGTTGTTCTAATCGTTTACGATCCTCATCGGATTTAGCATTATACTTTGGCAAAGCCAACAATTGGTATGCATTAACCGCTACAAGTGGGAATAATAACAATGCAACATATGTATCAATATTACCTTGTCTACCCATTAAAGCAATAATCCATTCAAGAGATGTTACAACAATCATGAAAAATAACGATGACACTAAAATATGTTTTTTATTTGTTAATTGTACTTTTTTTACTGCTGTTGCAAGAGCACCAAAGACCAAAAGAATTAAAAGACCACCATATAATAACCAATCTTGTATGCTTTGTGCACTTGGGGCAAATCGGAATACGATTAAATCAAACAACAAAATGATGATTAATAAAACTTGAACCCAGTTCCATAATGTTAAGGTTTTAAAAACACCTACACCAACTTGGTGCAATGTTAAATAGGCAAAAAAACCGGCTTGAGCGATAACACTCATTGTTACGCCTAACAATATCATCCAACCAAAAGCAGCTAGGAACTCACCTATTTGACCAGATGCTAAGTACGGTTGGAAAAAGTTCCAACGTACAAAAATACCTGCGACACCAGTGACAATGCCACCAATTAGTATGCACATGAAGAAAAATTTAACCCAATTTCGTATAGTCACGGTCGTAATGTCCCCCAATTTTTCAAATTATCCTAGTATATTTTAACAATCGTTAGTTAAAAAAGCTATCGAAGTAATAAACGTATACATATTATGCTCTAAAATGTGAACAATAATTGAAAGAGCCTTTAATATATGAAAGGACTGATAAATACATGTTCAAACGCATTTTCCCCTTGTTATTGTTTGTAGTTCTGCTATTAGCCAGTTGCTCAGAAAGCCCGGGAAATACTCTTTCTTATGATGAAATAAAGAAAATAATGTTGGATACTATCCAAACAGAAGATGGTAAGAAAGCACTCCGTCAGCTCTTAGAGGACCCGAGTATTCGTGAATTAATTGTACTTGAACATGATGAGGTAGAAAGTGCAATTAAGAGTACTTTACTATCACAGGATGCTCAAGACTTTTGGAAAAAAACATTTGAAGATCCAGCTTTTAAAGAAGCTATGGCCAATAGTATGAAAGATCAGCAAACAGACATCATGAAACAGCTAATTAAAAATGCAACTTTCCAAGAAGACTTAGTGTCATTCTTTGGACAACCAGAAATGCAGAAGCAACTCGAGACAATTTTAAAAAGTGCTACATTACGAAAGCAAATGGAAGAAGTTGTGATGCAAACGATAGATGATCCACTTTTACAAACAAAATGGCAAGAGCTAATCAAAAAGTCCGGTGAAGGAACTTCCCAAAGTGGTGGCGAATCTGGTGGTGGCGAATCTGGTGGTGGCGAATCCGGCGGTGGTGGTGAATCCGGCGGCGGTGGCGAATCCGGCGGTGGTGGCGGAAGCTAAATCATTAGCTAATTTAAAAAAGGCGGATTGCATATGCAGTCCGCCTTTTATGTTTACTTTTCTAATTGATCGATTACTTTTTGAGCAATTTCTAAATAAATTTTGCCTGTAGGGTGTTCTTCATCGTAAACAGATGGTGCAAAGTCTTCTTTTGACCAATCTGGTTGTCCAAGTGGTACTTGGCCTAAAAGCTGTGTACGTAATTCGTCAGCAAGTTTTGGACCTCCACCTTTTCCAAATACATATTCTCGTTCACCTGTGCTCTTCGATTCAAACCATGCCATATTTTCAATTACACCAAGTATGTCATGATTTGTTTGTAAGGCCATCGCTCCTGCACGAGCTGCAACAAAAGCAGCAGTTGGATGTGGTGTTGTAACAATAATTTCTTTAGATGTTGGTAAGGCTTGATGTATATCAAGTGCAACGTCACCAGTACCTGGTGGTAAATCTAATAACAAGTAATCAATCTCTCCCCAATCTACATCACGGAAGAATTGATCTAATACTTTACCTAGCATCGGTCCACGCCAAACAATTGGGGCATTGTTCTCAACAAAGAATCCCATTGATATAACTTTGACACCCATACGATCAACAGGATAGATACGATCTTCTTTTACCACTGGCATCTCTTGAATACCCATCATATCAGGTACACTAAATCCATAGATATCAGCATCAATTAAACCTACTTTTTTACCTAAGCGGCTTAGTGCAACAGCCAAGTTAACAGATACAGTAGATTTACCTACTCCGCCCTTACCTGAGGCAATTGCAATTACTTGCACTGTAGATAACGGCGATAGAATATCGTGCGCCTCCGATTCTGTCACTTGACCTCGGAAACTTTCTAACACTTCAGTTGACAATTCTTCAAATCGAATCCCTACTGATGCAGCGCCCGCTTCTTTCAAGGCCTCTACAATTTTCATTTGTAACTGCATTTGTTCAGGAGTATTTGTTTTGGCAATTGCCACTTTAACACTTACGTGATTTTTTTCTTCTTTAACTGATACATTTAATATACCATTTGTTTGTGCTAATGTTTTATGTAAAAATGGGTCTTCTAGTTTACCTAATACTTCTCTGACTATTTGTTCAGTTATCAATTGAAACACTCCCCTATATTTGGTTTCAATTTTAGTATATCACACTGCAAGACCGTGCATAGCAATACGTGTTTGAATAATTATTCGAATTCCATATTTACATAATTTTCAATTCCATCTACAATAGCATTTGCCATTTTCTCCTGATAATTTTCATCAGATAATAGTTCGCGTTCTTCGGTGTTACTTAGGAATCCTGTTTCAACTAAAATCGCAGGCGCTTCTGCTTTCTTTAATAAATAGATTTGTTTAATAGCTAAAGCTTCACGTTCCGTGTTTTGTAACGTGTTTTTGATCGAGTCTTGTACTGATTTTGCTAATAATTCGCTATTCGGATGCCCACTTGCGTGATAGAATACTTGGGCTCCACGCCATTTTTCTTCTGGTATTGCATTTGCATGAATGGTAACAAAAATTTCAGGCTCGTTTGATTTCACAATTTCTTCACGTAAGAAAATATCTTGTTTCTTACGTTCCCGTATAGTCGGGAACTCTTCACCCGGTGCATGTTCGGCAAGTGCATCCCCATCTGTCGTACGCGTCATGACTACTTCTGCACCCATTCGTTTTAACTGACTTTCAACTTTCTTTGCAATGGCAAGCGTGACATCTTTTTCAATGACAGCTTGTGAGGATGCCCCTCCATCAATACCACCGTGACCAGCATCAACAACGATTTTCACTCCGCCAAGCGGTTCAGGTAAAAAGAACTTACGATCTGATGCGCTTGTCTCATATACAACCACAGCTAAACAAACTAATAAAATAACAATTAGAGCAAGCCAACGTTTCAAAACTATTACACCGCCTTTTACAACCTTTTGCACTACTATACGCTAGAAGGAAGGCTTGTATGCGTGAAGTTTCAACTATGAAATATTAGAAAATATATTCCAAATTATTAATTTATATTTTTAGCGAATTAATAAGTTAGTGATCTCTTAATAGAAAAAAGCTGCCCCTCTAAAAGAAGTGGACAGCTAATATGTTTAGATGCTTATACTTGTAATTGATGCTGAAGGTTAGCGTAATACGTATCGTGCATCATTAAAGATTCATGATTTCCTTTTTCTACTATAGTGCCATCTTTTATCACTAGTATTTGGTCGGCATTCTCGATTGTTTTTAATCGATGTGCAATAACAAAGCTCGTACGACCCTTCATTAGGTTATTTAAACCTTTTTGAATATGAACCTCGGTCATCGTATCAACACTTGATGTTGCCTCATCTAAAATTAAAATATCTGGGTCCTCTAATATAGCCCTCGCAATGGCAATTAACTGACGTTGCCCTTGGCTTAAATTCATACCACCTGAAACAAGCATTGTGTCATACTGTTTAGGAAGATATTTAATAAAATTATGAGCAAACGCAATTTTAGCTGCTCGCTTTACTTCTTCATCTGTTGCATCCAATTTTCCAAATCGAATATTTTCTCGAACGGTACCTGAGAACAAATACGTATCTTGCAAAACAACACCGATATGATCCCTTAGATTTCCTAACCGATACGATTTTATATTTTCACCATCAATATAGATTTCGCCTCTAGATGCATCATAAAATCGATTTAATAGTTGGACAATTGATGTTTTCCCAGATCCTGTAGGTCCTACAAGCGCAATTGTTTCACCTGCTTGAGCATGAAATGAAATGTCCTGTAAAACCGATTTTCCGTTATTATAGCTAAAATGAACATTCCGAAATACTACATCACCAATAAATCGATCTTTTTCTAAAGCATTCCGCACATCCTTTACTTCCTCTTCTTCATCTAAAATTTCAAATACACGCTCAGCACCAGCGATAGCCGATTGGAATGTATTAAAAAGATTAGATAACTGATTAATTGGTCGTAAGAACTGTCGCGAATAAGTGATAAATGATGCAATTACACCTATTGTAACAAGTTGATTCACCGACATTAAGGCTCCTACTCCTACAACAACCCCAATACCTAATGTATTTATGAAGTTGTTCAGTGGACCCATAAGACCTGTAACAATCTCTGCACGCATAGCAGAGTTTCTTAGTTTTTCATTGGCTTCATGAAATTGTTCAATTGTTTGAACTTCTTTTCCGAATAACGTTGTGATATCTGAATTCGATATCGACTCTGCAATGAAACCATTTAAGTTTCCTAAATCCTTCTGTTTTGCAGCATAGTTTTTACTACTTCGTTTAATGATTTGTTTTGCTGACCATAAGATACACGGGATGATAAGCATTGTTACAATGGCAAGTATCCAGTTTAAATAGAACATTGCGATTGCCGACCCAATAACAGTTAATACGGTAGAAATGATTTGAATGACACTTTGTGAAAGTGCAGCGTTCAAATTTTCAATATCATTTGTCATTCGGCTCATTAAATCGCCCTGTTGACGTTTATCAAACGACGATAATGGGAGGGTTTGAAACTTATCAAACAAATGCTGTCGTAGTTGCCAAATGGTCTTTTGTGAAACGTGAATCATAACTAATGTTTGTAACCACATTAATATCGCACCAGCAACATAAATACCTGTTAGTAATAGAACCATGCGAATTGTTCCATCTAAATCCATCACCAATATGAATTGATCAATAATAACCCCAATTAATAATGGACCTAGTAAACTCAATATAGAGGATAGGATGACAAAAACGATAGCACTAATTAACCCAAGTCGTTCGTTTTTTAAATATGACCAGATTCGTTTAATGGTTCCTTTTTGATTCTTCGCTTTTTCTGCTGGGCCATTAAACCTTCCACCTGGATGTTTTAATAGATTTCGAGGTACCGACTGTCTATTAGTTTGGGTAAACAGAGGTGTTGCTGGCTTATTCACTATGCATCCCTCCTTTAACAAGTTGTGTTTCCACAATTTCTTGATAAACTTTATTGCTTTTCAACAATTCTTCATGTGTTCCATGACCTACTATAAAGCCATCATCCAGTACTAGTATTTGGTCAGCATGTTGAATAGATGATACTTTAGATGAAACAATGAATTTCGTACTTTCTATAAAATTATCTTTAATTGCTTTTTGAATTTTCTTTTCTGAAATACTATCCACTGCAGATGTTGTATCATCCAAAATTAAGATAGAAGGCTTTCGAACGAATGCACGCGCCATTGCAAGACGCTGCTTTTGACCGCCCGATAAATTCGTTGCCCCTTGTGAAATAAAATGCTTTTCCTTCTCTTCCAATTTCTCCACAAATTCGTGAGCTTGCGATGAACGCAATGCTCGCATTAATTCTTCGATAGTGGCATCTTCTTTTCCGTATTTCACATTATCTTCAATACTTTTTGAGAATAGAGTGGCCTTTTGTGGTGCAAAAGCAATTGCATTGCGCAAAGCTTGTAAATTGTAATTCTTTATCGGTGTACCATCAATTCTAATTTCCCCCTTCGATACGTCAAACAATCTAGGGATTAATTTAACAATGGTAGATTTCCCACTTCCTGTAGCACCAATTACACCCACCGTTTCTCCAGGACTAACTTTAAATGATATATTTTTAATAACTGGTTCATTTCCGTCAATATATGTAAAACTAACGTCATCAAATTCAATTTCACCATTAATTGGTCCAACAATAGCATTATCATGTGTCCTAATATCAGGTGTTTCCTCTAACACTTCAACGATTCGATTAGCACTCGGAATAGCACGAGCTATCTGCATTAATACCGCAGACGAGCTCATAAGGCCACCCATAATCATCATTAAGTAGTTAATAAATGCAACGATTACCCCTACTTGTATTTCTCCATTTTCAACTTTTATTGCCCCATACCAAAGAGCTAATATGATCCCAATATTAACGACAAACATTGTTAATGGACCAAGAATTCCAATTATTTGATCTGCCTGTATATTTCTTTTCATTAAAGAGCCATTTACTTCTGTAAATTGATCTATTTGATGCTTTTTCCGGTTATACGCTTTAATGACTCGGATGCCCGCTAAATTCTCCTGCACTTTTGTATTTACCTGGTCAATCGCTTCTTGTACTTTTAAAAATAACTTTCCTGAAATTTGAGTAAAGAAGTAAATTGAAATTGCTAATATAGGAACGACAAATAGGAGCACAGGAAAAAGTTCACGCGCAGTAAAATAAACAATTATGATAGCACCTAGAAAAGTTAAAGGTCCGCGCACAAAGACTTTTAATAGCATCGTAATAGCACGTTGGAGTGCTTCCACATCGCTTGTAATATTTGTTATTAGTTTCCCAAGTGTAAAATGATCCTTATTTCTAGTTGAGAAATATGTAATGGTTTCGTATAAATCTTTTCGTATGTCCGTTGCAAAATTAACAGCTGATTTCGTTGCATAGATGGAGCAGCCAACACCACCAATCAAGCCAATAATTGCACAAAGTATCATGAAACTAAACATTGTAATAATATAGGCAGAATCATTCTCTGCAATTCCTTTATCAATGATATGCTGCATGATAGTAGGCTGCAATAAATCCATTGCCACTTCCAATATCATTAATAAAGGTGCAATAATAGCAAAAGTCATATACGGTTTTAAATATTTAGTAAGTTTTATTGCAGCTTTCATTTTGTACTCCATTTCCTAACTTTTCATAGAGATGAAAGTCAAAAGTCTTAATATATTGTTTTTTGCATCCTTAAAGATTAGAGAAACTCCTCATCTATAAAAATGTATTATTTTGATTAAGTCACTTGTATACATATGTATACGTTTCATTTATTAATTGTATACGTTTGTATACGCTGTGGTCAATAAATTTGAGATTGACATCTATACAAATCGAAAAATGGCTTAGCTATTTTAACATTGCAATCATTTAACCGAGATAATCAGTAAAACATTACAAATTTCTACCTCTTTTATGCTACGATATAACATAAATAAAATATGGAGGTATTGTATGAAAATCCGAGTATCTGCTGTGCAATATCACTTACATACGATAGAAAGTTTTGAGGACTTTGCGCATCAATGTGAGCATTATATTAAAGCTGCTCTTGAATTTGAAACTGAATTCATTCTATTCCCTGAGTTCTTCACTACGCAACTATTATCTATAAAGGGTGCAGATGGTAAAGCTCTATCGATTAATGACTTACCATCATTTACAGAAAACTATCTTGATACATTTACTCGTTTTGCTAAGCAATATAATGTACACATTATTGCTGGTACACATGTTGTAAATGTAGATGGTAAACTCCGTAATACAGCTCACCTATTTTACCCGAACGGAGATATAGCAACACAAGCTAAACTTCATATTACACCAACAGAAGTGCATGAATGGAATATGTCAAAAGGGGATGGCTTAGAAGTATTTGATACTGAAAAAGGTCGAATTGCAATACTTACTTGCTACGATATTGAGTTTCCTGAAATCGTTCGAATGGCAAAAGCAAAAGGAGCAGATGTTATTTTCTGCCCATCATGCACAGATGATCGTCACGGCTTCCATCGTGTGCGTTATACGAGTCACGCCCGTGCAATTGAAAACCAAGTATATGTTGTCTTAACAGGGACAGTTGGCGCTCTTCCGACAGTAGACTTTATGAGAGCAAACTTCGGTCAAGCTGCAATCATTACACCAAACGATGTTCCATTTCCTCCAAAGGGTTTGCTCGCTGAAGGTGAAATTAATAACGATATGCTGATCACTGCGGATTTGGATTTAGAACTGTTATACAAAGTTCGTGAAAAAGGCTCCGTTACAACTTGGAGAGATAGACGAACTGACTTATATACTGATTGGAAGTAGGCGATTCAATCATGTACAGAAGTGAACAACTTTTATTTCATAGTGGTAAACCAGTATCAATTATCATTCGTAATTATGAAGTGAAAGATTTTGATGAACTAATCGATATACAAGCTGAGTGTTTTCCTCCCCCATTTCCTTCTGAGCTTTGGTGGAATAAAGAACAGTTGATAAACCATGTAACTTTATTTCCTGCGGGAGCACTTTGTGTTGAAATTGATGGTAAGGTGGTTAGCTCTTTAACAAGTGTTTGCGTAAACTTCGATCCTAGTCATCCAAATCATACTTGGGCTGAAGCAACGGATGATGGATATATAACGAATCATAATCCTAATGGTAATACACTTTATATTGTTGATATCAGTGTGCGTCCAAACTTCCGTTCATTAGGGTTAGGAAAAATAATGATGCAATCGATGTATCATGTTGTTATTGAAAATAATTTAGACCGATTACTCGGAGGCGGTAGAATGCCTGGATTCCATAGATATGCAAATCAGCTAAGCGCGAACGAGTATATTAAAGCTGTTACTAGTGGACAAATTCACGACCCCGTGATTTCCTTTTTGTTACGTTGTGGCAGAATGCCCATCGCCATCGTTGAAAATTATTTAGATGATGAAGAGTCAAAAAACTATGGCGTTTTAATGGAGTGGAAAAATCCATTTAAATAATAACGAAAGTACTTTTTCTTATTCTAAGAGAAAGTGCTTTTTTCTGTGAAAATAAATCAAACCTTCGGTCTTTGAATAATACTATTTGTATTGGGTAATTCTGAAAGTGACCTAAAAAAGCCAATAAGAAAGCAGAGCTACCTGTTCCGAGGTAACTTTGTATAAAATTATTTGGTTATGGTTATATTAAACTAATTGGGGTTCTTTGTATGGCTCCTTGTTCATTAACATGGAGTAAATAGCCCGAAGCATTCGATGCGAGATCGCAACGAGTGCTTTTTTCTTTCCTCTTCGCGAGGCGAGTGACCAATATTTGTTTGCTAGCCATCGATTTCGACTTCTAGATACAGCCCAAGCTGCCTCACACAAGGCGGATTTAATATGAGGATTTCCTTTCACTGTACGTGTACTCTTTCTTTTCCCAGCACTTTCGTGATTACCAGGCGAAACGCCAGCCCATGATGCAAGATGTTGAGATGTCGGGAACTGTCCCATATCTACTCCGATTTCTGCAATAATCACAGCCGCAGTATCTTTACTTATTCCTGGTATGGTGATTAACAGCTGTAGCTCTTCTTGATAATTTTGCAGGAGTTGATCTATCCGTTCTTCAATTTCTGAAATTAAAGTTTCTAAGTATTGAATATGTTGCCAAGATTGACGAATTAGGAAGATTTGATGTTCATTAATTGTTCCAAATAGAGAATCTGTAATCCGTTGTTTTTTTGGAATCAACTTTCCATGAATATCTTTTTCCACATCTACTTCATCGACATAGCCTTGTTCAATTAATCGATTTAATAGTTTTCGACCAGATACACCGAATACATCTGAGATAACTGTACTTAGTTTAACATTTGAACTTTCTAATACCTTTTGTATTCGATTCTTCTCTGAAACTAAGTGACTAATCCACTTTTTACGCAGTCTTGTTAAATCTCTTAGTTCACGAATATCTAGAGGAGGAACAAAGCTCTTTTCAATCAAACCATGACGTAATAGCTTCGCTATCCATTCTGCATCTGAAACATCAGTTTTTCTTCCAGGTACATTTTTAATCCGCTGTGCATTCGCTAAAGTGATATCAAAGAAATCCTCTAAAATGTTAAAAACAGGTTTCCAATACACACCCGTACTTTCCATTGCAATGTGTGTAACTTCATGCCCCTCTAACCATTTTAAAAGTCGAAACAAATCTTTTGTGAGTGTTGGAAATGTCTCGATTTCTGTATACAGATCGTCCTCACGATTCCCCTTAATAACACAGGCTACAATTGTTTCTGAATGTACATCTAAACCTGCACACTTCTCAATGAATACCTCCATTAAATCACTCCGATACATGAAGATCACAAACAGTGAGTGAATTTGAATATAAGCATTTTTCTGTACGTAGTCATCCTTCTAACAAGCGGAGCTAACAAAGGGTTGAACACCAAATTCACTCAAACAGTTTTTATTACAGGGTCAACGCCACCAAAAAAACCCACGTCTTACATCCTGTTTGTGTCATTACCATTATGAACCGAAGGTACTTATTTTCATGCCAGGGTTGGGTGTGAAAAACTCATGATTGTTTTTATTAGAAAACATTGACAATTTCTGTGAATCAGCATATAAATATAATATATGAGCATATGTTCATATATTAAGATATAATCTTATGAAGGTGTTGATTAACTATCATGAATGATTTAGATAAAGAGATGATTTTTCCAGCACATGAAAATGATTTAGATGAAGAAACGTTATTTGTTGTATCTCAAACATTTAAAGCATTAAGTGATCCTACTCGAATTCGAATTTTAAATCTTTTATGTTCTGAAGAGCATTCTGTTAACGATATAGCCGAAAGCTTAAATTTAAGTCAATCGACTGTTTCTCATCAATTACGTTTCTTAAAAAACTTGCGGTTGGTCAAATTTAGAAGAGAAGGCACAACCCTCTTTTATTCAAATGACGATGATCACATTATGAATTTATTAAAGCAAGCCATTGATCATGCGGGGCACTAGTCGTTTTAGCTAAGATAATTCATTGAAGTGGAGGTTTCTATATGTCTTCTCACCATCATCACGACCACCATCATAATCATAGTACAAATAAAAAAGTATTGTTCATTTCATTTATCATCATCACCTCTTACATGATTGTTGAAGCAATAGGTGGTTTTATTACAAATAGTCTGGCCTTGCTGTCTGATGCTGGCCATATGTTAAGTGATTCTGTTTCTCTAGGTATTGCACTACTTGCCTTTTTATTAGGAGAAAAAGCTGCAAATCAAAGCAAAACATATGGTTATAAACGATTTGAGATTCTAGCTGCTGTTTTTAATGGATTGACATTAATGTTCATTGCGCTCTTTATTTTCTTTGAGGCGATTGAACGTTTTGCAAACCCACCTGAAGTAGCCACAACTGGGATGTTGATTATTAGCTGTATCGGTCTAGCTGTAAATATTTTAGTAGCATGGATTATGATGCGCGGAGGCGATACGGAAGAAAATTTAAATATGCGCGGTGCTTTCTTACACGTCATTAGTGATATGTTAGGATCTGTCGGAGCCATTGTTGCTGCATTGTTGATGATGTTCTTTGGATTCGGATGGGCCGACCCATTAGCAAGTGTTATTGTCGCTATATTAGTACTTCGTAGCGGTTTTTTTGTAACAAAATCCTCAGTTCACGTATTAATGGAAGGTACGCCAGAGAATACAAGTATAGATGAAGTTATTCAAATCATTCAACAAACGGATGGCATACAAAGTATTCATGATTTACACATTTGGAGTATCACAAGTGGGTTAAATGCACTTTCATGTCACGCTGTTGTCGATGATCTCATGACAATTTCTGAAAGTGAAGCAATGCTTCGCAAAATTGAACACGATTTAAGTCACCACAGCATCCAGCATGTAACGATTCAACTTGAAACAACTGCTCACAAACATGACGAATCCATTCTATGTAAAATGAAAGGCGAACAAGTCGGGCATCATCACCATCATCATTAAAGATCATCGATAAATCTGTTTGAATCACCATAAAGGGCATCTCTCATTAATTGAGAAATGCCCTTTTTCCTTAATTACTTATTGCCGAAAGAGATATTTTATATAATTTATCATCATTTGCTTGTGGATTTCCTCTACCATCTGTATTATTACTTACAAAATATAAAGTATCCCCTTCAATCAATACATCCCTAATTCGACCAAGACTAGTAATAAGTTCACGTTGTTCTCCTGTTTCAAGATTAAATTCTAATACGGCATTACCTCTTAAAGCAGCAACATACAACTTTCCATTATAAAAGGCTATTCCGGATGGTGCCCACGTATTGTCATTTCCTGATGTAAAAATGGGTGTTTCCATCCCTTCACGTTCCTCAAGTCCTTCAATAATACGCCATCCATAATTAAGACCTGGCTCAATTTTATTGATTTCATCATTAGCGCTATTTCCATGTTCGCTTGCATACATCGTCCCATTAGGCGCCCACGTCATACCTTGAGGATTTCGATGGCCAAAACTATACACATAGGAGTTTTGAATTGGATTGTCGCTTGGTACTGTGCCATCTAAGTTTAATCTTACAATTTTCCCAGCTAATGAACTTAAATTTTGAGATAATGGTGATTGTGAAGCATCCCCTATTGTTGCGTACAGTTTCCCATCATGACCTATTTTAAGTCTTCCACCATGATGGAAATTACCACTAGGGATTTTATCAAGTAGTACACGTTCTTCCTTCCATATATCATTATCTAATATTAATGTAGTAATCCGGTTATACTGACCTGAATTATCTTGGTAAGTGTAATAAGCGTATGCTCGATTCGTCTGTGTGAAATTTGGCGCTAAAACAAATCCTAATAGACCCGCTTCAGCAACTTGGGAAAGTTCCTTTTCTAGTTCAACCTGTTGACGTACTACTTGTCCATTTTCAACTTTAGCAATGGTACCCGATCGTTCAGAAATATAAAATGTGTCATTTAGCTTTTCGATAGACCAAGGAGTATTTAAATTCTCAGCAATGATTTCTATTTGACTGTCGGCAACTTGGGAGACTTCAACAATGACTTCTTCAGTGTTATCTACTATCACTTCTGGTTCAGGAGGATTACAACTAGCTAACATTAATGTAAACAATAAAAAAACAAAAACCTTCTTCAATTAACCCACTTCTCCTCTCACAACACTATCATTCACTATCATTCCCTATTGTAAGATTTTACAAACTTTTAAGCGGAAAAAAAGGGTGACCCAAAAATTCGTTTTAATAACGATCTATTAGGGTCACCAATTTGTTTGTGCTTTTCATAGAAGTGAGGTGAAAATTCAATGTTAACACTCATCATAATCACACTCGCAACAATATCTTATTCAAAATAATCTTACGCTATAGGGTTGTTGTAGTAGGAGATAGTACAATTTTTAATTTTTTTTTTATAAATTATTATAGGAAGATATATTCTATGAGTACTTATAGTAGGTTCATCCTAGAATTGTGATATCTATTTAATAGATAAACACACAATGTAAATTCCGCGCATACAAAATGGCTCCTAAAGTGATACTTTAAGAACCATACGTATTTACCATAGTATTTAAATTAACTTGTTTTAGGAAATTAATTTTTATTTAAGTTTTCTTGTGCCATCCTTACAAGTTCCTTCACCATATTTCCACCAAGTCTGCCCCCGACTTTCCCAGCTTCTTCAGAAGTAAGCTTTCCATTATATCCTTCTTTTAATGGTACTCCCACTTCCTTTGCAATTTCAAACTTTGCTTCATCAGGATTATTTGTGCCTGCTACTTTAGCCTTTAACTGATCAAGTCCTTGCCTTGCTTCCGGAACTAAAATTTTATTTCTATTTCTTCTTGCCATGATAATTCCTCCTTTATCATTATCATGTCCTGAAAACGAACAAAGCATGTTCTTAATATTTGGGAGACTTACGCTACATTACTTTAAGTAAAACGACGACCCATCAATCATTTCAACTTCTTCTCTTGTTTTAGTTTCCTTGATAAGGGTAAAAAGAGCTTCATCCTTCTTTTTCGCCTCTATCATACAATGTATTTCTGGAACGGTTCCTTTGATTACGTTTAAAAATCTAAAGAACATCTCTACATCCACATAATCTGAATGATGCCGAAATTCATTCGCACTTTTTGGACTTGAAATATGCATTTTGATTGGAAGAGGCGAGTCATTCCATGTATTTATTACTCTCCCCCAGTTTTCTTCCCAATGTTCATTCTGATAGTGAGCGAGATGGTGATGATAATCAAATACAAGCGGAATCCCTAATTTTTCACATAAATAAAGCGTATCATCGAGTGTAAACGAGGTATCATCATTTTCGAGCATGATCATCTTTTGAATAGGTACCGGAATATCCATCCAATTATCAACAAATCCCTCCAACGATTTCTCCGTTTCTTTATAGTTCCCTCCTACATGAAGCACACAACGATGGGTAGGGTTAATTTTCATCCCTTTCAAAAGGAGATAATGCATTTTTAAAGTTTTTAATGAGTTTTTCAAAACTTCTTTGTTAGGGGAGTTTAGTACAACAAAATGATCAGGATGGAAATCTAGTCTCATACTATGTTCTTTGGCATACTCACCAATCTCTCGTAATTTCTCTTTTAATGGTTTCATATAATCCCAATCGGGAAGTTCCTCATGATTGGCTAAGGGAATTAGCCTAGATGTTAGACGATAAAAGTGAATATCACTAAACGCATTATGTTTCAAGAGCCTATGTGTATTTTCTAAATTAGCTAAGGCAATTCTTTCTAACTTGCGAATCGCTGCTTCACGATCCTCAATTTTACTAAATTGTGCGAAGGTCATTGTTTTAGAAGGAGAAGCATTTTTAAGTTCCATACTCATTGCAACATATCCTAGTCGTACAATTGTCATTTTCCCACCTCATTCACTAGTGTGGAAAAAGTAGAATCTTACTAGACACTTAAAAAATAATTTTCTATACAAACGTGACCTAAAGTTAAAATAGTAAAAAGGGGCCCTCTCGAAGGCAACCCCTTATATGAGTTTTATTATTTCTATCTACTCTGTTAATAATGGATACACACCATTTTCATCATGAGTTTCATTTCCGACAAGAGGTGGAGTAAATACACAGATTAAACGCATATCTTCTTTACCACCACGTAAGTAATGTTCATCATGTTGGTCTAAAGCGTACATTGTCCCATTTTGAATGGGATAAATTTTGCCATCCTTAACCGTTTCAATCTCACCATCACCTGCTACGCAATATACAGCTTCTAAATGGTTTTGATAATGAATATGTGTTTCTGTGCCTGCATAGATAATTGTTTCATTAAAAGCAAACCCCATACCATCGTTCTTTAATAGAAAACGTCTACTCGTCCATGTATCAGCCTTCACTTCGTTTTCCGTACCAATAATTTCATCTACTGTTTTGACAATCATTCTTCCAATCCCCTTTTTAAAAAATCAACTTTTGAACGTGATTTGTTTACTCTATGACCACTTCTTTAATGGCTTCTTCTAATAGATCAAAGCCCTTTTGTATACCTTCTTCATCAATAATTAGAGGACCAAGGAATTTTACCACTTCACTTTTTGGCCCAGACGTTTCCATAATTAGTCCCTTTTCAAATGCCTTCGCACAAATAGTTGCTGCTATCTCTTCTTTTCCTTCACCGCAAGCAAACCCTCGCATCATCCCTCGCCCTCGAGCTATTGCATTTAACTGCGGGTATTCTTCAACGATTTTTTCAATACGATACTTTATTATGTTGGACTTTTCTTGAATCGATTTACCGAATTCATCGGTCTCCCAATAAGTTAATGCCTCGGTAGCAGAGAGTATGGCTAAGTTGTTACCTCGGAATGTACCGTTATGTTCACCTGGCTCCCAAATATCGTATTCTGGCTTTATTAAGGTAATGGCTAGCGGTAAACCATATCCTCCAATAGACTTTGACATACAAACAATATCTGGTGTAATTCCTACTGGTTCGAAACTGAAGAATGTTCCTGTTCGACCACAACCAGCCTGCACATCATCAACTATGAGAAGAATCTCATATTGCTGACAAAGCCTTTCAATTTCTTGAAGCCATTCAAAACTCGCTGCATTGATGCCACCTTCACCTTGCACTGTTTCTAATATCATCGCCGCTGGTAGATCCAAGCCACTACTTGCATCTGATAAATAACGTGTCAAATAGTTGATTGAATCTGCCTCATTTAAAAATGTATCGTATGGCATCGATACAGTATTTTGTAAGGATACACCTGCACCTTGGCGGTTAAAAGCATTACCCGTTACAGATAATGCACCTAGCGTCATACCATGAAAACCATTTGTAAAACTAATAATGTTTTGACGACCTGTAACTTTTCTTGCAATTTTTAAAGCACTTTCTACCGTATTCGTTCCTGTTGGCCCTGGAAACATTATTTTATAGTTTAGATTTCTTGGCATTAAAATGACTTCGTTAAATCGATTCAAAAAATTTCTACGGACTTCTGTTGCCATATCTAAACTGTGCGTTATTCCATCGTTTAAAATATAATCTATAATTTTCTTTTTCATGTTGTCATTATTGTGGCCATAGTTAAGAGTTCCCGCACCTGCAAAGAAATCTATATATTCTTTCCCTGCAGCATCCCACATTTTGTAGCCTTTAGCCTTTGTAAATACAGTAGGGAAACTTCGGCTATAACTCCTCACTTGTGACTCATGGTTCTCGAAAGTTTTCATTGAATTTCGCCCCATTGTCAGTACCATTATTCCACATTCCTCCATTTTCATTTCAATTTTTCTGCACGTTACCCTTTATTCATAGAGAACGGACCAATTCGAAATAGCTGTTCTGGTTCATGAACATCACTTGGAAATAGTTCTTCTTTAAATCCTTCAAACACATTAATTTGTGCATCTAAGTCTCTTGCTAATTTTTTAAACATCGCAGCAGAAGCTTCGTTTGACGGCGTTACAGTCGCTTCTAAATACCGAATTTTCTGACATACAGGTCTGCACAATATTGCTTTAAGCATTCTCAAAGCAATTCCGTTTCCGCGCACCGATTCATCAACTGCAACTTGCCATATAAACAACGCGTCTTCAGCTGTCGGCTCAATAAACCCTGAAATGAAGCCAACTATTTTTCCATCACACTTTACAACGACTGACGTTTCTGCAAAATATTTTGACCAGAGCAAATATTGATATGGTGAATTCACATCAAGGACACTAGTGTCTTTAATGAGTTGCCATATTTCTTGACCATCATCGACTGTTGGGACACAAAAAGTTACCTGCTTAAATTGTTTTAAACCTATTGAAGCTTTCTGTTTTTGTGACATATTCTTTTCCCTCCCATCTTTGTTCGTTTAGATTTACAATGTGCCAACAAATGTAACATCTTCTTCGACCAATGGAAGTTCATAATATTCTAGTAGGGATCCTAGTGTATTGTAATGTAGAAACAAATTAGATTCTTTGAATGGAGATATCCCTTTGTGGATAAGCAAGGGTGATTGTGTGACACCAAATGGAGATAAAATGGTGATTTTACTTGGATGCTATCTTTCTGCCTTGCAGTATGAAGAGCAAAAAAGAACGCCTTTTCAAGGAATGAATATACATCATTGAATTGATTAATTCTTTAATATGAAAGACATTTTGCTATGTTGACATTTACTAACATACTTCAATCCACCCATCCATTTTTACGTTATATACGTTTCAATATGGGTCTCTTCACATTGTTGAAGAAGCAAAGATAAATAAATGTTTGACACGGTTATTGATTATAGGGGAGTTCCAAAATAGTGTCAACCTTACCTAAGTTTTGATTTACCTGTTTAAACAGGTAAAACTCTAACAAGATTAGTCATTATTCTTCATAATCCATCAAATTATGATCATTTTATTTGGTTTGTACTACCTATTTATAAGACAGGATTATAAATGTGAAATGGTAGACTTAGATAAATAGTGCTAATTTAAAAAAATTTATTTTCATATTAAAGTACGTTTAATATTTGGTCAGACTTTCTATATGTAAAGAAGTTAACCATAGAAAAACTGCACTTTAAATGTTAGTCGTATTTAACAATTGAAGTGCAGTTCAAATAGTTACGGGGATTTTTAAATTTCCTTATAACTTTTAAGAATTGAATTACTTACAACCAGTTCTTTCAGTTCTTCATCATTAAGATAATGTTAGCTTATAGAGGAATAATTCCTAAAACGCAACACACTAAAATCATAACAATGGTAGAACCGAATGCCCATTTTAGGAATATTCGTTGTAACTTCCCGAAGTCTTCTCCAACCATACCTACTAATAGATAAGTAGATGGAACTAGCGGGCTTAATAGGTGCACTGGTAATCCTAACAGTGATGCTCTTCCTATAAACTCTGGATCGATACCATATTGCGCACCCGCTTCTGCAAGAAGCGGAAGTACTCCGTAGTAAAAGGCATCATTAGACATGAAGAATGTAAAAGGTGCACTTAGTATAGCTGTGATGACAGCCAAATGAGAGCCTAGTGCATCCGGTATGTATTGAATTACCGAATTTGCCATTGCATCTACCATTGTAGTCCCAGAAAGGATTCCTGTGAAAATCCCTGCTGCAAACACCATTGTCACTACTGATAATGCATTATCAGCATAGTTCGCTACACGTTCCTTTTGATCTTTTAATTTTGGATAGTTTACTGTAATTGCAATAGCAAAACCTAGCATGAACAATGCAACTGGTGGTAATTGTTCAGTGATAAGCGCTACTAGTAATGCAATAGTTAATGCATAGTTAAAAATAATTAATTTAGGACGCTTAAGGCTGTCATTTTCTGTTGTAGCCGCAAGCTCAATCATCGCTTTGTAGTCGACTTCAATTACACCGATCCGTTTTCTCTCTTGTTTACCTAGAACAAAAGCCATAAACAGAACAAAGGTTGCGCCACCAATCATTGCAGGGATAACAGGTGTGAAAACCTCAGACATTTCAAGATTTAACGCTGTCATAACCCTTGCTGTTGGTCCTCCCCAAGGAAGGAGATTCATTACACCTGAAGCTGAGACTGCAATACCGGCTAAGACAATTGGTTTCATTCCAATTCTCTTATAAAGAGGAAGCATTGCTGAAATAGTAATCATATATGTAGTCGTTCCATCACCATCTAAAGAAATAAGAAGAGCTAATACTGCAGTACCAATTGCGATTTTTACAGGGTCACCTTTTACCACCTTGAGAATCGTATTAATAATCGGATCAAATACACCTGCATCAATTAAAGTACCAAAATATAGAATTGCAAATAAAATCATGATGCCAGTTGGGGCTACGCTTTTAATTCCATCTAACATCATAGGGCCCATCTCACTGCCGAATCCACCTATCATTGCAAAAACAATTGGTACAACAATTAAAGCAATCATAGCCGATAGTCGACCTGTCATGATTAAAATCATAAATACTAATATCATTAAAAATCCTAATAATGCTAACATACTTACTTCCTCCCCCTTTAAAGATGATCTAGATGTAATCTATAACTTTCCCCTAATGGAATTGTAGTTTAAATTTTCAAATAAGTAAGCGATTACAAAATAATGTGTTTTAAAAACTTTTTGAAATTTTTGTTCATTGTGTTCACGCTTCTCATTGCCACTCCCTACTGGAGAAGTGTTCTTTAAAAAAAAAACAGAAATACTATTATACAGTATTTCTGCCATTTCCTAATTAAAGATATTCCTTATTCAATTTTACAATATCTACGTTCCGGTCTTCCGACAACACCATAAACGACTTCAGCTTGACATTCTTTAACCGTTATTAAATATTCTAAATACCGGCGTGCGGTTGTTCTAGATGCACCTATTTGTTCACTCACTTGCTCTGCAGATAAACTTGTGCTACTTGTTTCTAGTACATTTCTTACTTTCACAAGTGTAATTTCATCAATTCCTTTAGGCAATACATGCTCTTTCGATTCAGTAACTCCAGAGGTTTTGTTAAAAATACGGTCGATAAAATCTTGATTCACTTCTTGTTGAGATTGAATGAGTCGCCACCTGTGGAGGTAATCCTCGATGGTTTCATTAAAACGTTCGATTTTTACGGGTTTAACTAAAAAGTACTCTACTCCATAATGAATCGCTTTTACGAATATGTCCTTATCAGTAGCAGCTGTAACCATAATGATATCTATTTTGGGGAACTGTTGGCGAATGATAGGAAGTAATTCAGTGCCAAGTTGGTCAGGCATATACACATCTAAAAGAAGCAAATCAGCGCTTTGTTTTCCCAAAACCTCGATCGTTTCTTTACCGTTTAAAGCTTTTCCGACTACTTCAATCTCTTCAAAATTCTCCATAAATTTCTCATGGATAGCCGCTACACGAAAGTCATCTTCTGCAATGACTACTTTTATTTTCACTGTTTTCCCCCTCCTAACAGTTTCTTTGGTAGGTATACTGTAAATACAGTGTTGTCTTGTGTGTTTTGCACTTCTATAATGCCACCTAGTTCTTTTACAGCATCATCAGCATTTGAAAGACCGTACCCTCTTGGGGCTTCCCCTATTTTTGATGTAAAACCTCTTTCGAATAGTGATGGCATATCTTCTTCTGAAATACCTTTTCCATTGTCACTTATTTCAAAGATAATATCGTCGCCAATATCCGTTGCAAAAAACTTTACCACCGGTTTACTTATATTTGAAACTGCTTCAAATGCATTATCAATTATATTGCCTAGGATAAGCGTTAATTGAGATAGCCTTATGTGATTAGGTAGCTTATCTATGTAACTCTCTGAATCAATATCAAATACAATCTTTTTCTCAGATGCCTTTCCTAATTTCCCCAGTAAGATTGCTTGAACTTTTGTGTCCTTTATCTGTTCAAAAACGATTTGGTTCTGAAATTCTAATACAGATGTTTCACCTTGAATCATATCGATTGCTTCGTCGTACTCACCTAGTTGTAATAATCCAGATAATACGTATAATTTATTCGTAAATTCATGAGTCTGTGCTCTTAGTTCCTCCGAATAGGTTTTCATCTCAGAAAGTGCGTTAATCATTTGTTCAATTTCTGTTTTCTCTCGAAATAAAGCAACTACTCCCCCAACACCTTTTTCATTGAAGATGGGTGTACAACTAACAATGATTGTTTTATTTTTCCACGTTAGTTCCCTATCAAATCTTGGCTCTCCCGACTCCAAAACATCGTATAAGTGCCTTGAAGGAAATAATTCATCCACTTTCATATGACGAACTGATCCGTTGATTCCTAGTAACTTTTTAGCCCTCTGATTCATTGATGTAATCATGCCATTTTTATCAATTGATAAAATACCTTCTTTTACAGAATGCAATACAGCATTTTTTTCTTTATAGAGATTAGCAATTTCATAAGGGTCTAATCCTAAAGTGTCCTTACGAATACTTTTGGATAACAAATAGCTACCTAATAATGATGCTAATAGTGTAAATAATGAAATACCTAATTCTTTGGAAATATCCTTAAATATTTGTTGTTCAATATCCTCAACTAAAAAGCCGACTGAAACGACCCCTATTATTTCCCCCTTCTCATTAAATATAGGGGATTTCCCTCTCATAGAGAGACCTAGAGAACCCCGAGCTTCTGAAATATAATATTCACCAGTTTCAAGCGCCCTCTCACTATCTCCACCCACCATTTGCTTTCCGATTTCTGCTTCTTCCGGGTGTGAATAACGAATTCTATCTTTATTGCCAACAACAATAAATTCAGCACCTGTTTCCTGACGAATTTTCTCGACTAAAGGTTGTATCGTCTTGGAAGGATTCTCTGTTCCGAATGCTGTGATAATTGTTGGCATAAATGAAATTGATTTTGATAATTCTAAAGCCAACCGACCTCTGTCTTCTGCTATTTGCTTACTATTCATGTAAGTATAGTAAGTTGTTAGTAGGAGAATGATTAAAAAACTTAGGGATAATGATAATAACAGAATCTTTTTTTGTAACGATAATCTCCTCATAAAGCAGCATCCTTTTATTGATTATTCTTTTAATTATTTAAGTATACAATTTGCATAGCTCTAATAAATATAGATTCATCTATAAAATTATATGGAAATATAGAGGTCATTGCCCCGGAAATAATGGATGTAATCCCTACACTCGAGTCAAATGGATGATTCTATTATATCTTGATTATGTATTGGTCTACTTTTTAATTATGATACTAGTACTCTTAAGGTTCAATTTAAAAGTATACTTTATTGAAAGTGTAGAATGTGGAGCCGGTAAACGTTAAATAATTCAAAATTGTTGATAGAATTTAACAACCTTGTTGTATTGTGATGTTAACTTGTAGAACAAGTACTAGAATATCTTATGGATTTGAGTAGCGATAATTTTATAATAAAACCAACGTTTTGTTGTTAAGGATTAACCTCACATCACATTTCCCAGGAAAATCATAATACCTAATCTAAATGTCATCAATATTACTTTAAAAAGTAAAAAAGACCCTTTCCACCGAAGTGAAAAGAGCCTTGAAACGCAAGATTAACGTTTTGAGAACTGAGGTGCACGACGAGCGCCTTTAAGACCGTATTTTTTACGTTCTTTCATACGAGGGTCGCGAGTTAATAATCCAGCAGATTTTAAAGCTGGACGGAAATCTGGGTCAACTTGTAGTAACGCACGAGCGATACCATGACGGATTGCTCCAGCTTGACCTGTGAATCCACCACCATTTACGTTTACAAATACATCATAGCTACCTTTAGTTTGAGTTGCTTCTAATGGTTGGTTAATGATTAAGTGTAAAGTTTCGAATGGTAAGTAGTCTTCGATGTTACGGTTATTGATAACAATTTTGCCTTCGCCTGGTACTAAACGTACACGAGCTACTGAGCTTTTACGACGACCTGTGCCGATATATTGAACTTGTGCCAAGGGTAAATCCTCCTCTTATTAATTATCCGCGAAGCGTATAGCTTTCTGGTTTTTGTGCAGCATGTGGATGTTCTGAACCTGCATAAACGTTAAGTTTACCGAACATTTTACGACCTAAAGAGTTTTTAGGAAGCATCCCTTTTACTGCTAATTCGATCATTCTTGTTGGGTATTTTTCTAACATTTCGCCAGCAGTACGTGTTTTTAAACCACCTGCGAACATAGTATGGTGACGATATAATTTATCTTCAAATTTGTTACCTGTTAAGTGAATTTTGTCAGCATTGATAACAATTACAAAATCACCAGTGTCAACGTTTGGTGTGAATGTTGGTTTATGTTTACCGCGTAAGATAGAAGCTACTTCAGAAGCTAGACGTCCAAGAGTTTGGCCTTCTGCGTCAACTACTAACCATTTACGCTCTACTTCGTGACCTTTAGCCATGAATGTTGTACGCATTTATATATCCTCCTAATCGATTCGATTACCGTTATTTTTCATTATATACACTTATAAGTTTCGGGGCTTATTTAGTGGTGGTAATGAAAATACCATATGTCATATTATAATATTTTTCAAATTAAGTCAAGTAAAAATGCACACCTGGGAAAGTTGTTTTTTCTTAATAAAAAACTTCTTCTAAATATAGCCCATATGGAGGGGCTGTTTTCCCTGCTTGTTCACGCTCCATTGACTCTACAACTGCTTTCACATTAATAGCTTCCCTTTTACCTACCCCGACTTCCCAAAGCGTTCCTGCGATGATCCTGACCATGTTATAGAGGAATCCATTTCCCTCAATAATCATATGAAGCTCATCTGCATGCCATTCAAATTCAAGTGAATAAACTGTTCGAACTTTGTCTACTACACTTGTATTGGCCGCACAAAAGCATGTAAAGTCATGTGTTCCTAAAATATGCTGTGCAGCTTCCTGCATTCTTTTCACATCAGGTTTTACTCCGTTCGTATCAACTGCGTAATATCTTCTAAAAGGGCTTTGTACAGGTTCACAATTCCATATATATCGATACCGTTTCCCTTTTACGCTAAAACGGGCATGAAAGTCATCTTCTACTTCTTCTATTTGCAGTACCCGAATATCACGTGGCAATTGAACATTTAACGCTTTTTGATAACGCTCAACTGGAATTAAAAGGGGGGTATCAAAATGAATAACTTGTCCAGTAGCATGCACTTTTGAATCCGTACGACCACTAGCTGTAACGCGCACCATTTCGCCCTTATGCATTTTTGTTAATACCTTTTCCAATTCAAGCTGAACCGTGCGCTCTCCCGGCTGAACTTGGTAGCCGGAAAAGTGCGTCCCATCGTAACTAATTGTCGCTTTAAGACGGCGCAAATCATTCACCCCCTATGTACGTAAATATATCAGTAGGGATGCTAATACAGCTAAAACTAAAACACTCACTGTATCTCTCCAGTCCCATTTTAAACGACGATAACGTGTGCGTCCTTCCCCTCCACGATAACCTCGAACCTCCATAGCGGTAGCAAGGTCTTCTGCTCGTTTAAAAGCGCTAACAAACAATGGTACGAGTAACGGAACAACAGCCTTTATACGATCTTTCAATGGGCCAGCACTTAAATCTGAACCACGGGCCATTTGAGCCTTCATAATCTTATCTGTCTCATCCATCAGTGTAGGGATGAAGCGAAGCGCAATCGACATCATTAATGCTAATTCATGTACAGGCAATTTCATTTTCTTTAACGGATTTAATAATACTTCAATACCGTCTGTAATCGAGATAGGTGATGTCGTTAAGGTAAGAATGGATGTAACAAACACAAGTACTACAAATCGAATTGAAATAAATATCCCTTGTCTTAACCCTTCTTCATATACTTTAAAGAAGCCTAGTTCAAAAATGATATTACCCTCTCTAGTAAATAGAATGTGTATAAGAAAGGTAAACACTAATAATATTAATACGGGTTTTAACCCATTAATTAAAAAATATAGACGTATACGTGATAATAAAATGATCAAAAGTGTAAAGGCTAATAATACACCGTATGTTACGGTATTGTTAGCGATAAATACGACGATTATAAAAGCAAATACAAAAATCAATTTCGAACGTGGGTCGAGTAAATGGACAAATGAATTCCCAGGAATATATCGCCCAAAAATCATCTTTTCCATCATTGATTCCCACTCTCCCCTTTAACTACCTGAGCAATTTCATTTGCTAGTTCCTCTTCAGTTAAACAGATTTTGGATAGTTTCTTCCCTATCATCTTTTCTATTTTTTGTTGGAAACTTACGATACGAGGTAATTCTAATCGATAGTTCTCTAACGTTTGTGCATCCGCAAATATATCTCTTGGAGTTCCTGTTAAAACACAGTGTCCCTCATGCATAATAGCTAAATTATCAGCATAGCGGGCAGCATCTTCCATACTATGTGTTACAAGTATTGTCGTAAGCCCTCGTTCTTTATGGAGCTGATAAAACATGTCCATAATATCTCTTTGTCCTCTCGGGTCTAAACCTGCTGTTGGTTCGTCTAGGACAATCACTTCAGGTTCCATTGCGAGTACTCCCGCAATGGCCACACGTCGCATTTGTCCTCCAGATAGATCAAATGGTGACTTATCTAAAACAGTATCAGGTAACCCAACAAGTTGAATTAAATCCTGAGCACGCCGACTAGCCTCTTCCTCTGAAACACCAAAGTTCATTGGACCAAACATAATATCTTTTAACACGGTTTCTTCAAATAATTGATGCTCAGGAAATTGAAAAACGATACCTACCTTTTGACGAACAGCTTTTAACTCTTTCGATTTTTTACCAGCAACTATTACGCGATTCCCAATATGTACTTCACCTTTTGAAGGCTTCAAAAGGCCATTAAAATGTTGTAATATTGTTGATTTACCTGAGCCAGTATGACCTATAATTGCTTGGTAAGTTCCAGACGGAATTTCTAAATCAATATCAAATAATGCATGCTTTTCAAAAGGAGTCCCAATTGAATATGCATAGCTTACTTGTTGAAGTTTGATATCCATAGATCATTCACCAACTCTTCTTCTGTCATATGTTCCCCTTTTAGGTGAACACCATTTTCTTGTAATAATTTCGTCATTCTCATTGCAAATGGTAATTCAAGGCCAAACTCTACTAGTTTATCACCTAAAGTGAAAATTTCTTGAGGTGTACCTTCAGCATATTTCTTACCATCATTCATAAATAGGATGCGATCGGCTAACAATGCTTCTTCAACATCATGTGTAATGGATAGGACAGTTAAGCCGATTTCATTACGCAATTGTCGAACCGTTTGAAGTACTTCATCACGCCCCTGCGGATCAAGCATTGCTGTTGCCTCATCAAGAATTAATATTTTAGGGCGCATAGCAAGGGCTCCAGCAATCGCTACACGTTGCTTTTGACCACCAGATAGATGGTGCGGTTCATGATTTAAAAACTTGTCCATCTTAACTTGCTTTAACGAAGTATGCACTCGCTCTACCATATCATCATAAGGAACTCCATTATTCTCTAAAGCAAAAGCAACATCATCTTGTACAGTTGCACCGACAAATTGGTTGTCCGGATTTTGAAAGACCATTCCAATATTACTTCGAGTATCCCATAGATTCTCTTCTGTTAATACGTTTCGTAGAACTCGAACTTCACCTTCTTGAGGAAACAATAATCCAGAAATAATTTTTACCATTGTTGATTTACCTGATCCATTATGCCCAACAATAGCTATCCATTCTCCTTCATTAATTGAAAAAGATACGTTTTCCACTGCTTTACGTGCATCATCTACCTCAGGTGTATATGAAAAACTAACATTATTAAACGATAAAATTTCATTCACGTCATAAAGCTCCTCTCAACTTGCTCGACTAGTATACTCTCTACATACATTAAATCATAATACAAATATCTACATATACAAAAATAAGGTACGTTAAAACTACTTGTAATGTACAAGACATCAAAGAATGAACGTATCTTATTTTTAGATATGTATAGTATTTTACATTCATCTATTACTTTGGGAAACTATTCCAAAATATGAGAGAATAAAAAAGCGCGCACCCCATTCAGAGAAATGCGCTTAACTACATTTTTTCAAGAACTCGGCTGCTCAATTCCCAGTTCTTAAGAATGAGGTGCGGAGAGCTAGACGAGACGCTAATCCTAGGATTCCGCTCATTATAACGCTCTATGCCATTTTATTGTCGTATAAATCAATAGTATAAAAATAGAGGGGCCGGGTTCAACCGGTGAACCGGACACCCTCTAATCGTCAGATAGAAATTAAACTAATTCAATTACTACTACTGGCGCACCGTCACCACGGCGAGGACCTACTTTAAGGATACGTGTGTAACCACCTTGACGTTCTGCATAACGTGGCGCTACATCGTTAAATAACTTTTGTAGTGCAAATGAAGATGTTTCATTACCTTCTTCGTCAGTTGTAGTAACAACTTCGCGGCGGATAAATGCAGCAGCTTGACGACGAGCATGTAAATCTCCACGCTTACCTAAAGTAATCATTTTTTCAACAACAGAGCGTAGTTCTTTCGCACGTGCTTCAGTTGTTTCAATGCGCTCGTTAATGATTAAGTCAGTAGCTAAATCACGTAACAACGCTTTACGTTGAGAACTTGTACGACCAAGTTTTCTGTAACCCATGGATGTTCCCTCCTTTATATGTTCTGATCTAGAAAAGTATTGCTTAGTCTTCTTTTCGTAATCCTAAACCAAGCTCTTCTAATTTGGCTTTTACTTCTTCAAGTGATTTACGACCAAGGTTACGTACTTTCATCATGTCATCTTCTGATTTATTCGCAAGTTCTAGTACAGTATTAATACCAGCGCGTTTTAAACAGTTATAAGAACGAACAGAAAGATCTAGTTCTTCGATAGTCATCTCTAAAACTTTTTCTTTTTGATCTTCTTCTTTTTCGACCATGATTTCAGCAGTTTGTGCTTCATTCGTTAATCCAACGAAGATGTTAAGATGCTCAGTTAAAATTTTTGCGCCGAGCGAAATCGCCTCTTTAGGACCAATGCTTCCATCAGTCCACACATCAAGTGATAACTTATCGAAGTCAGAATTTTGTCCGACACGAGTATTTTCAACTTGAAAATTAACGCGTGAAACTGGAGTGTAAATAGAGTCGATCGGGATCACGCCGATAGGAAGATCTTCACGTTTGTTTTGATCAGCAGGAGTATACCCACGGCCACGACGTGCATACATACGAATACGTAAATGACCATTCTTAGCAATTGTTGCAATATATAAATCTGGATTTAAAATTTCAACGTCACTATCATGTGTAATATCTGCAGCAGTAACTACAGCATCACCTTTCACATCAATCTCAATAACTTTTTCTTCGTCAGAGTAGATTTTAAGTGCAAGCTTTTTGATATTCAATATAATTGAAGCAACATCTTCAACTACACCTTCAACAGTGGAGAATTCATGTAGTACACCATCAATTTGGATTGATGTAACTGCAGCTCCTGGAAGTGAAGATAGAAGGATACGACGTAAAGAATTACCCAAAGTATTACCATATCCGCGTTCTAGCGGTTCTACAACAAACTTGCCAAATTTGGAATCTTCGCTGATTTCCACAGTTTCAATCTTTGGTTTTTCAATTTCGATCATTCAATTTACCCTCCTTCAAAACATCGAATGTATTAGGTTCATACCATCATATACTAATTAAAATTGCACAATCTTATGTTTTGCACAAAAAATGATGTACTCAAAACTAGTGAGATGCACCCATTACACACGACGACGTTTTGGTGGACGGCAACCGTTATGAGGAACTGGAGTAACATCTTTAATTGCTGTTACGTCTAAACCAGCAGCTTGAAGTGCACGGATAGCAGCTTCACGACCAGCACCAGGACCTTTTACAGTTACTTCCAACGTCTTCAGACCATGTTCAAGGGATGCTTTTGCAGCAGCTTCAGCAGCCATTTGAGCAGCATAAGGTGTAGATTTACGTGAGCCTTTGAATCCAAGCGCACCAGCACTAGACCAAGATACTGCATTACCTTGCATATCTGTAATCGTTACAATTGTATTATTAAATGTAGAACGAATGTGAGCAATACCTGATTCGATATTCTTTTTCACACGACGTTTACGAGTTTGTTGTTTACGAGCCATGTTAAGGAACCCCCTTTACTTATTATTTTTTCTTGTTCGCTACAGTTTTACGAGGACCTTTACGCGTACGCGCATTATTTTTCGTATTTTGACCACGAACAGGTAAACCACGACGGTGGCGGATACCACGGAATGAAGCGATCTCCATTAAACGTTTAATGTTTAATGAAATTTCACGACGTAAGTCACCTTCAGTTTTGTATTTGTCTAATTGTTCACGAATACGGTTTAACTCATCTTCTGTAAGATCGCGTACGCGAGTATTTTCAGATACACCAGCATCTGCTAATACTTTTTGAGATGTAGTTTTACCAATACCGTAAATGTAAGTTAATGAAATTACAACGCGTTTATCGCGAGGAATGTCAACACCAGCAATACGTGCCATATCTTAAGTGCACCTCCTTCTATATTATCCTTGTTTTTGTTTATGTTTAGGATTTTCACAGATTACCATTACTTTACCGCGTCGGCGAATTACTTTACATTTTTCGCAGATCGGTTTCACAGATGGTCTCACTTTCATCTAACCCAACCTCCTTAATAGTCCGGAGTGCAAAAGATTATTTAAAACGGTATGTGATACGACCGCGAGTTAAATCGTAAGGAGATAACTCAATAGTAACCTTATCTCCAGGTAGAATTCTGATAAAATGCATGCGAATCTTTCCAGAAAC
This sequence comes from Lysinibacillus timonensis, assembly GCF_900291985.1. NCBI lineage: Bacteria > Bacillati > Bacillota > Bacilli > Caryophanales > Bacillaceae > Lysinibacillus > Lysinibacillus timonensis. The sequence goes on from NZ_LT985980.1 coordinate 2,174,129, forward strand.
GTGTGCAAGAATCGTGTGCCCATTTTCTAATTCTACCTTAAACATCGCGTTTGGCAAAGTCTCAACAACTGTTCCTTCGACTTCAATTACATCGTCTTTCGCCATCAACCCTGTCTCCCTTCTATATGCAATTTCCGATTCCCAATCCTTAGTCAAGAGAATCCATCCAACTGTTTTCTTCCACTAAAGAAGCAACTCGTCTCAACATATGCTTGGATTGTATGAGAGATGTTCGAAAGACGCTCGTCTGGTTTCGCTTCACACAATCCACGGAAAGAACAGATCCGGTTAAGGAAACTGTAATCCTTTTAGTTTAACGATAGCCGGAATGTCTTGGATGAGAGATTCATACCCGTTTACACAGATGCTTCCACGAAACCCTTAACACACATTCTTAAGTGTCATTTACAATAAAGTACACTTTCTAAATAGTGTATACCGGGCACAATATGCTTTTGCAACTCTCAAGTTTGTATGTTGTTGCACCGCAGTTCTAACGCGAAAAGCAAGTTCTAATCGCCTAATGCCGGGTATTAGCTGCGGCTGCCCTGTAAAATAAGAGCGTCTAGATCAGCAAATACTTTTTCAATATCTTGCTGTCCATCGATATTCGTTAAAACACCTTTAGCTTCATAATAGTTAAGTAAAGGTTGCGCTTGATTCATATTTACTTCCAGACGGTTTGAAACCGTTTCAGGATTATCATCAGCACGTGTATATAATTCGCCACCGTCTTTATCGCATTTTCCTTCCACTTTTGGTGGATTGAAAACAAGATGGTACGATGCACCGCAAACTTTACAAATACGACGTCCACTTAAACGAGCAACGAGTTCATCTTTTTCAACTTGGATATTAATTGTATGATCAATTTTCTTTCCGAGCTCAACTAAGATATTATCTAATGCTTCAGCTTGTGGTACAGTACGTGGGAACCCATCAAGTAAGAAACCTTTTTCGCAATCTTTTTGACTTAATCGTTCGCGAACGATACCAATCGTCACTTCATCAGGTACAAGAGCACCTTGATCCATATACGATTTTGCTTTTAATCCTAATTCAGTGCCGTCTTTAATAGCAGCACGGAACATATCGCCTGTAGAAATATGAGGGATTGCGTACTTCTCAACAATTTTGTCTGCTTGAGTACCTTTACCAGCACCAGGCAGACCCATTAAAACGATATTCATACGAATTGTCTCCCCCTTAAAGCTAGCTGGTATAGGAAACAATATCGTTTCCTATTGACCAACATTATTTCATAAAGCCTTTATAATGACGTTTAACTAATTGAGCTTCTAGTTGTTTCATTGTTTCTAATGCAACACCAACAACGATAATTACACTTGTTCCACCGATTTGAGCCGTAGCAGGAAGATTCATGAAATTAATAAATAGTATTGGTAACACTGAAACAACTACTAAGAACATAGCACCAACAAATGTTAAACGATACAATACTTTAGTTAAGTAACTTTGTGTATCATTACCTGGTCTAATACCTGGAATGTATGCACCTTGCTTTTTCAAATTATCAGCTAAGTTTTCAGGATTCACTTGAATAAAAGCATAGAAGTAAGTGAATGCAACGATCAATGCAACATATATTAACATACCAACAGGTTTTGAGTAATCAAATGTGTTAGAAATAAACGTTGTAAAATCGTTCTGGCCAAAGAACGCAGCTAAAGTTTGAGGTGTAACAATAAATGCAATCGCAAAGATTACAGGAATAACACCAGCAGCATTTACCTTTAATGGTAAGTGCGTTTGTTGTACACCAGCTTGAGATGAACGACCAGCGACACGCTTAGCATACTGAATTGGGATTTTACGTAAAGCTTGTTGTATATAAATTACACCAACTACAATAGCCAAAAGTACTAATACTAGTAAAGCAAGAACAATGATCTTAATGAATAATTGTTCTCCAGCACCTTCAATTTGTTGTGCATATACTTGGTTTACTGCATTTGGAATTGCAGCTGCGATTCCAGCAAAGATAATGATAGAAATACCATTACCTACACCATGTGCAGTAATTTGTTCACCTAACCACAATAAGAACGAAGTACCAGCAGTTAAAACAATAGCGATCGTTAAGTACGACAAGAAACTTGTGTCTTTTATTAAACTTCCTCCATACATTTGGTTAAATCCAAATGACATAGCGAATGCTTGTAAGAAAGCTAATATAACTGTAAAGTAACGAGTGAATTGAGCAAGCTTACGTCTTCCGACCTCACCTTGCTTTGCCCACTCTGCAAACTTTGGCACAACATCCATTTGTAATAATTGAACAATGATTGATGCTGTGATATATGGCATAATCCCCAATGCAAAGATTGAGAAATTAGCCAAAGCCCCACCACCAAATGTATTTAAGAAGCCGATCAAATTAAATTCATCAGCAACTTGTAATACATTAGCGTCGACGTTCGGTACTGGAATAAATGTTCCAATACGGAATACCACAAGCATTAAAAGTGTAAAGATGATTTTATTTCTTATATCTCGAACACGCATGAAGTTTGAGATTGTCTGAAACATTAAATCACCTCAGTTGTTCCACCAGCATTTTCAATTGCTTCTTTAGCTGATGCAGAAAACTTGTGAGCTTTTACAGTAAGCTTTTTGTTAAGTGTTCCATTGCCTAGAACCTTAATGCCGGCTTTTTCATTACTCACAACACCTGTTTCAACTAATAATGCAGGTGTTACTTCAACGCCATCTTCAAAACGATTTAAAGTATCAATGTTCACGATAGCGTATTCTTTACGGTTGATGTTCGTAAAGCCGCGTTTAGGTAAACGACGGAATAGTGGGTTTTGACCACCTTCAAATCCAGGACGAACGCCGCCGCCTGAACGGGCGTTTTGACCTTTGTGACCTTTACCTGCAGTTTTACCGTTACCAGAACCGATACCACGACCAACACGGTTGCGTTCTTTACGAGAACCTTCCGCTGGTTTTAACTCATGAAGTTTCATATGGGTGGCACCTCCTTGTTCAATGTTTAGGGATATTAAATTTCTTTAACAGTAACTAAATGAGCTACTTTATCTAACATACCGCGCATAGCTGCATTATCAGCTTGTTCAACAGTATGATTAACTTTTTTCAAACCTAATGCTTCAACAATTTTACGTTGAGCAGGTTTTGTACCAATTAGAGATCTAGTAAGGGTGATTTCTAGTTTGTTTGCCATAGTGATTCCCCCCCTTATCCTAATAGTTCTTCCACTGATTTACCGCGTAGTTTTGCAACTTCCTCAGCGCGTTTTAATTCTTTCAGACCAGAAATAGTTGCACGAACCATGTTAATAGGTGTGTTAGAACCTAATGATTTTGAAAGAATATCAGTAATACCAGCAAGTTCTAGTACAGCACGTACTGGACCACCAGCGATAACTCCTGTACCAGCAGATGCAGGTTTAATTAAAATTTTACCTGCTCCAAAGTGACCATGCACTTCGTGCGGAGTAGTTCCACCAACACGTGGTACTTCGATTAAGTTTTTCTTCGCGTCTTCTACAGCTTTTTTGATTGCGTCTGGAACTTCTTGAGCTTTCCCAGTACCGAAACCAACATGGCCGTTCTTATCTCCAACAACAACTAGTGCTGAGAAGCGGAAGCGACGTCCACCTTTAACAACCTTAGCAACGCGGTTGATCGTTACTACGCGTTCTTCAAGTTCAAGTTTGTTTGCGTCAATGCGACTCATGAAGTATGTCCCTCCTTCTTATTAAAATTCTAAGCCGTTTTCACGTGCAGCTTCAGCTAAAGCTTTTACACGTCCATGATATAAGTAACCACCGCGGTCGAATACTACAGCAGTAATATTTTTTTCCACAGCACGTTTAGCGATTAATTCACCGATTTTAGTTGCAGCTTCAACATTGTTACCTGCCCCCTCAAAATCTTTCTCTTGAGTAGATGCACTAACAAGTGTATGTCCTGTAACATCATCAATAATTTGCGCAAAGATGTTCTTATTTGAACGGAATACGTTTAAACGTGGGCGTTCAGTAGTACCCGTAATTTTAGAACGAACACGCGCATGACGTTTTTTACGAACTTGATTTTTATCTTGTTTCGTAATCACTGAGGTCACTCCTTTCTAACGCTTTTTATGCAGCATTATTTACCTGTTTTACCTTCTTTACGGCGAACGAATTCACCTTCATAACGGATCCCTTTACCTTTGTAAGGCTCTGGTGGACGTACGTCACGGATATTTGATGCAAATGCACCAACACGTTCTTTACTAATACCTTTTACAATAACTTTTGTGTTTGAAGGAACTTCGACTTCTAAACCTTCTTCAGGTGTGAACTCTACTGGATGAGAGTAACCAACATTCAACACAAGTTTTTTACCTTGTAATTGCGCACGATAACCGACACCGATAAGTTCTAGAGAACGAGAGAATCCTTCAGAAACACCAATTACCATGTTGTTTAATAATGCACGAGTTGTACCGTGGATTGTACGGTGTTCTTTTGATTCAGAAGGGCGTGTTAATGTAATAACGTTACCTTCTTGTTCGATTTTAATATCTTGATTAAAAGAGCGAGTAAGCTCGCCTTTTGGTCCTTTTACAGTAACAGTATTATCGCTAGCGACAGTTACTGTTACACCTGCAGGAACCTCGATTGGTTTTTTACCTACACGAGACATTTAGTTGCACCTCCATTCGTTTATAGCATATTACCAAATGTAAGCTAAGATTTCTCCGCCTGTTTGTTTAGCACGAGCTTCTTTATCAGTTAAAACACCTTGAGAAGTTGATACTAAAGCGATACCTAGGCCATTTAATACTTTTGGTACTTCATTTGTTTTAGCGTAAACGCGTAATCCAGGTTTAGAAATACGTTTTAAACCAGTAATAACACGTTCGTTATCTTTACCGTATTTTAAGAAGATACGGATAATACCTTGTTTATTGTCTTCAACATACTCTACATCACGGATGAAACCTTCACGCTTTAATATTTCAGCGATTTGTTTCTTTAAGTTTGAAGCAGGAACTTCTAACTTCTCGTGACGTACCATGTTCGCATTACGAATGCGAGTTAGCATATCTGCAATCGGATCAGACATTGTCATATAATTTTACCTCCTTCCCAAATTTAGGGGATTACCAGCTAGCTTTTTTAACGCCAGGAATTTGTCCCTTATATGCAAGTTCACGGAAACAAATACGGCAAAGTTTAAATTTACGATATACAGAGTGTGGACGACCACAGCGTTCACAACGTGTATATTCTTGAACTTTAAACTTTTGCTTACGTTGTTGTTTAACGATCATTGATTTTTTAGCCACGTTCTCGCCCTCCTTGTTTTATTACTTTTGGAACGGCATACCGAATTGTGTCAATAACTCGCGAGCTTCTTCGTCAGAATTCGCAGTCGTTACGATCACGATGTCCATACCGCGTACTTTTGAAACTTTATCGTAATCGATTTCAGGGAAAATTAATTGTTCTTTTACACCTAATGTGTAGTTACCGCGACCGTCAAATGCTTTTTTAGAAACACCACGGAAGTCACGTACACGTGGAAGCGCGATAGCGATTAATTTATCCAAGAATTCATACATGCGGTCACCGCGTAATGTAACTTTAGCTCCGATTGGCATACCTTCACGCAAACGGAAACCAGCGATTGATTTTTTCGCTTTTGTTACAACTGGTTTTTGTCCTGTAATGATAGTTAATTCTTCTACAGCAGCATCTAATGCTTTAGAGTTTTGAACAGCATCACCAACACCCATGTTGATAACGATTTTCTCAACTTTTGGTACTTGCATAACTGATTTATATTCAAACTTGCTCATTAGAGCAGGAGAAACTTCATTTAAATATTTTTCTTTTAGGCGGCTCATGTTTGTACCTCCCTTCTTATTTTACTATTATTCGATTACTGCACCTGATTTTTTTGCAACACGAACCTTTTTGCCGTTTTCGATTTTATAACCTACACGAGTCGGCTCGCCAGATTTAGGATCGATTAGCATTACGTTCGAAACGTGGATTGCAGCTTCTTGGCTTACAATACCACCTTGTGGGTTTAACTGGTTAGGTTTGATGTGCTTTTTAACAATGTTTACACCTTCAACAAGTACTCGATCTTGTTTTGGGAAAGCTGCTAAAACAACACCTTCTTTACCTTTATCTTTACCAGTAATTACTTTTACCTTGTCGCCCTTTTTTACATGCATTTTGTGTCGCACCTCCTTGATTGGTACTGTCATGAAATTAAAGAACTTCTGGAGCTAGAGAAACGATTTTCATGAAGTTGCTATCACGTAATTCACGTGCAACAGGTCCGAAAATACGTGTTCCACGAGGTGATTTGTCGTCTTTGATAATAACGCAAGCATTCTCATCAAATTTAATGTAAGTACCATCTTTACGACGTACACCTGACTTAGTACGTACAACAACAGCCTTTACAACGTCACCTTTTTTGACAACGCCTCCTGGTGTTGCTTTCTTAACTGTACAAACGACGATATCACCGATGTTTGCAGTTTTACGTCCAGAACCACCAAGTACTTTGATTGTTAAGACTTCACGAGCACCTGAGTTGTCAGCAACTTTCATACGACTTTCTTGTTGGATCATTTAGGTTACCTCCCTTCGGAATATGAATATCCGAAAATGTTATTAAATAATAACCGCTTTTTCTACGATTTCCACTAGGCGGAAACGCTTTGTAGCTGAAAGTGGGCGAGTTTCCATGATACGTACGATATCACCGATTTTCGCTTCATTTAATTCATCATGAGCTTTGAATTTTTTAGAGTATTTTACACGTTTACCGTATAATTTGTGTTTCTTATATGTTTCTACAAGAACAGTTACTGTTTTATCCATCTTGTCAGAAACAACACGGCCAGTGTAAACTTTGCGTTGATTACGCTCAGTCATCCTCTCGAACCTCCTTTATCAGTTATTTGCACTGATTTCTCTTTCACGAATCACAGTTTTCATACGAGCTATCGCTTTACGAACCTCACGAATGCGAGCTGTGTTTTCTAATTGACCAGTCGCCAATTGGAAGCGAAGGTTGAAAAGCTCTTCTTTCAGTGATTTCACTTTTAATTCAATTTCAGAAGTGGCAAGGTCACGAATTTCATTAGCTTTCATTAGATTCACCACCAGTTTCTTGACGTTTAACTATTTTACATTTAACAGGAAGTTTGTGTGATGCTAGGCGAAGCGCTTCACGTGCGATCTCTTCAGATACACCAGCGATTTCGAACATTACTTTTCCTGGTTTTACAACTGCAACCCATCCTTCAGGTGAACCTTTACCGCTACCCATACGTACCTCAAGAGGCTTTTTCGTATATGGTTTATGCGGGAAGATTTTAATCCATACTTTACCGCCACGTTTCATGTAACGTGTCATTGCAATACGGGCTGCTTCGATTTGACGGTTTGTAATCCAACTTGCTGTTTGAGCTTGTAGGCCCCATTCACCAAAAGTTACTTCTTTACCGCCTTTTGCTTCACCACGCATATTCCCACGGTGTTCACGACGATATTTTACGCGTTTTGGTAATAACATATTATTTGCCTCCTTCCACAGAGTTCTTCTTCGTAGGAAGGACCTCACCACGGTAAATCCATACTTTAACACCTAATTTACCATACGTTGTGTCAGCTTCTGCGTGAGCATAGTCAATGTCTGCACGAAGAGTATGAAGTGGAACAGTTCCTTCGCTGTAGTGTTCAGCACGCGCGATATCAGCGCCACCTAAACGACCAGATACTTGTGTTTTAATTCCTTTTGCACCAGCACGAATTGTGCGTTGGATTGCTTGTTTTTGAGCACGGCGGAATGATACGCGGTTCTCAAGTTGACGAGCGATGTTTTCTGCTACTAAACGAGCATCAAGATCTGCTTTTTTAATTTCAACGATATTAATGTGTACACGTTTACCAGTTGTATCGCTAAGGTATTTACGTAGGTTCTCTACTTCTTGACCGCCTTTACCGATTACCATACCTGGTTTCGCTGTGTGAATTGTAATGTTTACGCGATTTGCAGCGCGTTCGATTTCCACTTTAGAAACAGCAGCTTCTTTTAAAGCAGATTCGATATATTTACGAATTTTAATATCTTCATGAAGTAAAGTCGCATAGTCTTTTTCAGCGTACCATTTTGACTCCCAATCACGAATAATACCAACTCGTAATCCTATTGGATGTACTTTTTGACCCACGGATTAACCCTCCTTCTTCTCAGATACCACGATCGTAATGTGGCTTGTGCGTTTGTTTATAGCGCTAGCACGTCCTTGCGCACGTGGACGGAAACGTTTTAATGTTGGACCTTCGTCAACAAAAACTTCAGAAATAACTAGGTTGTTTACATCTAATTCATAGTTATGCTCAGCATTAGCAACTGCAGATTTTAACACTTTTTCAACGACTGGAGACGCCGCTTTTGGAGTATGACGTAAAATTGCAACTGCTTCACCAACTTGCTTACCTCGGATTAAGTCTACAACTAGACGAACTTTACGAGGAGCGATACGCACTGTGCGAGCGATAGCTTTAGCTTGTGTCATTATTAATTACCTCCTCTCAAAATTAGCGTCTTGTTTTCTTGTCATCCGCACCGTGACCTTTGTAAGTACGAGTTGGTGCGAACTCGCCTAATTTGTGACCTACCATATCTTCAGTAACATATACAGGTACATGTTTACGTCCATCATACACTGCAATTGTTAATCCAACAAAGTTTGGGAAGATAGTAGAACGGCGAGACCAAGTTTTAATAACTTGTTTTTTCTCAGAACTCTCTTGTGCTTCGACCTTTTTCATTAAATGATCATCGACAAAAGGTCCTTTTTTCAGACTGCGACCCATTTAGGAACCTCCCTCCGTGACAATACCACGGCCGGTTTACCGAACCGTAGTTCCATCACTTATTTTTTACGACCACGAATAATTAACTTATTAGTTTTATTCTTTTTCTTACGAGTTTTGTAACCAAGAGCCGGTTTGCCCCAAGGTGTCATTGGAGATTTACGTCCGATTGGAGAACGTCCTTCACCACCACCGTGTGGGTGATCATTAGGGTTCATTACAGAACCACGTACAGTTGGGCGTTTACCTAACCAACGAGTACGACCCGCTTTACCAATGTGGATAAGTTCGTGTTGTTCATTACCTACTTGACCGATTGTAGCGCGGCAAGTTGCTAATACTAAACGTACTTCACCAGATTGTAAACGAACGATTACATATTTACCTTCACGTCCAAGCACTTGCGCAGAAGTACCAGCAGAACGTACTAATTGTCCGCCTTTACCAGGTTTCAACTCGATGTTATGGATTGTTGTACCCATTGGAATGTTTGCAAGTGGTAATGCATTACCTACTTTAATATCAGCTTCTGGTCCAGAAACGATAGTTTGACCTACTTCTAACCCTTTTGGAGCTAGGATGTATGCTTTTTCACCATCAGCGTAATTGATTAATGCAATGTTTGCTGAGCGGTTTGGATCATATTCGATAGTGGCAACGCGTCCAGGAATGCCATCTTTCAAACGTTTAAAGTCAATAATACGATATTGACGTTTGTGACCACCACCGTGATGACGAACAGTAATTTTACCTTGGTTGTTACGACCAGCTTTGCGTTTTTTAGGTGCAAGCAATGATTTCTCAGGTTTTGTTGCAGTAATTTCCGCAAAGTCAGATGACGTCATGTTACGACGACCATTTGAGGTTGGTTTATACTTTTTAATCGCCATGTGTTTTCCCTCCTTCTTGATTGTTCATATCTAATCCTGACGGATCTATATATTAGAAGATTTCGATTTCGTTAGAATCAGCAGTTAATTTTACGATTGCTTTACGACGTTTGTTTGTGTAGCCACCGAATTTACCAACGCGTTTGTATTTACCTTTGTAGTTCATGATGTTGACTTTTTCAACTTTCACTCCAAAGATTTCTTCAACAGCGTCTTTCACTTCAGTTTTGTTAGCACGAACATCAACTTCGAAAGTGTACTTTTTCTCAGCCATAAGCTCAGAAGAACGCTCAGTAATGACCGGACGTTTAATTATATCACGTGCTTCCATTATCCAAGCACCTCCTCAACTTTTTCTACTGCAGCTTTTGTAAATACAACTTTTTCGTGACCTACAAGATCAAGAACGTTGATTCCTGAAGCTGTTAATACTGTTACGCCTGGGATGTTACGTGCAGATAACGCAACGTTCTCATCTACTTCAGCAGTAACAAATAATGCTTTTTTGTTTAGGTTTAAGTTACCTAAGATTGCTTTAAAGTCTTTTGTTTTTGGTGCATTTAATTGTAATGCATCAAGAACGATGAAGTTTTGTTCTCCAACTTTAGCTGATAAAGCTGATTTAAGAGCTAAACGGCGAACTTTCTTTGGTAATTTATAGCTATAGCTTCTTGGAGTTGGTCCGAATACTGTACCACCACCACGCCATTGTGGAGAGCGGATAGATCCTTGACGAGCACGACCAGTTCCTTTTTGACGCCATGGTTTACGTCCACCACCAGCAACTTCAGAACGGTTTTTTACTTTATGATTACCTTGACGTAGAGAAGCGCGTTGAGCGATTACTGCGTCGAATAATACTGCTTCATTTGGCTCGATTCCGAAAATCGCATCGTTTAATTCGATTTCACCAACTGAAGCACCAGTTTGACTAAGTACAGATACCTTTGTCATTCCTGTTTCCTCCTTTCTTCAAGAGATTATTTAGATTTTACAGCTGATTTCACTGTAACTAATGCTTTTTTAGAACCAGGAACATTACCTTTAACAAGTAGTAAGTTACGCTCTGCATCAACTTTAACGATTTCTAAGTTTTGGATTGTAACTACATTTCCACCCATTTGACCAGGTAATTTCTTTTGTTTAAATACGCGGTTCGGAGCAACTGGCCCCATTGAACCAGGACGACGGTGATAACGAGAACCGTGAGCCATTGGTCCGCGAGATTGTCCGTGGCGTTTAATTACACCTTGGAAACCTTTACCTTTAGTCACTCCAGTTACATCAACAACATCGCCTTCAGCGAAAATTTCTACTTTGACTTCTTGACCAACTTCGTACTCTGCAACGTTTGCGTTACGGAATTCACGAATGAAGCGCTTAGGAGCAGTATTCGCTTTTGCTACGTGACCTTGTTGTGGTTTGTTTGAAAGCTTAACGCGCTTATCTTCAAAACCAACTTGGATTGCTTCGTAGCCATCAGTTTCAACAGTTTTCTTTTGAAGAACTACGTTTGGACTAGCTTCAATAACTGTTACAGGGATTAAATCTCCGTTTTCAGCGAAAACTTGTGTCATACCAATTTTTCTACCTAAGATTCCTTTAGTCATTTGTCACACCTCCTGTGATATTTAAAAAGTTTCTATTTGTTTTTACCATTAAAGTTTGATTTCAATATCAACGCCAGATGGTAAGTCAAGTTTCATTAACGCATCAACAGTTTGTGGTGTTGGGTTAATGATGTCGATCAAACGTTTATGCGTACGCATTTCGAATTGTTCACGAGAATCTTTATACTTGTGAACAGCACGTAGAATTGTGTACACAGACTTTTCAGTTGGTAACGGGATCGGACCTGATACACTTGCACCTGAACGTTTAGCAGTTTCCACAATTTTCTCAGCAGATTGATCTAAAACACGGTGATCATACGCTTTTAAACGGATACGAATCTTTTGTTTTGCCATAATTTTCCCTCCTTCTCGCCTATTTTCTAGACATTCTCCACGGAAATTTCCCACGCACTCGCCATGGCAAAGCGGCCGGGTGTGTCGGCAACCTCCCGCTTCATCGCAGTCAAAGACCAACATTCAAAATTATACACAATAAAAAAAGAATAAGCAAGGATTTTTTGCTAAATTCTTTTCTATTTATAAATGCTTAATTTCTGTTTGTTATCTTTTACTCTAGACTTTTATCAGTATATAGAATATATATTTTGGAATCAATTGTTTTCCTTATTTTTTATCCTGGTAATTTAAACTAACTTATAATTTACAATTTCACGAATCAACAACTATATGTTATGCTGACGATCTTTGTTAATTAAAAAATGGTTTCCGTACAAATACGGAAACCATTTTTTATTATAGGACAAATACAATTGCAATCCATCCAAAGATAACTAATGGAATATTATAAAAGATAAATGTAGGAACAACTGAGTCCCAAATATGATTATGCTGTCCATCTACATTTAGTCCTGATGTTGGACCTAAAGTTGAATCAGAAGCTGGTGAACCAGCATCACCTAATGCACCTGCTGTACCAATTAATGCTATGATTGCAAGTTCACTTAACCCTAGTTCTAAAGCAATCGGAACAAATATAGCTGCAATGATAGGAATTGTCGCAAATGAAGAACCTATACCCATTGTAACTATTAATCCAATAATTAGCATAAGTAGAACGGCAAAGTTTATATTTCCATCTAAGATACCTAAAGTATCTGTTACTAGCTTCTCAACATGACCGGTAGCATTTACAACTGAAGAGAAGCCATTTGCAGAAATAATTACAAATCCGATAAACGCCATCAAGCGCATACCATCTGATAATATGACATCAGCATCATTCCACTTTAATGCACCCGTTATATATAACACAATAATTCCTGTAAGTGCTCCAATAATCATCGATTCTGTTGTTACTTGAACAATTACCGCTGCAATTAGAGCTAACAAAGTAAAAAATATATTTCTAGTTTTTATTGAAACATCGATATGAACACTATCAGCTTCGGAAATATCTTTGTACTTTCTAGATTTACGATAGAAGAAGAACGCCAAAACTAAGCCAAATACCATACCTAATGCCGGAATAGCCATAGCTACTGGGATCTGTGAAATACTAATTTCCAAACCTGATAACGACATCTGTGTTGCAACAATATCTGCATAAATGAAACCAAATCCATACGGTAAGAATATATATGGTGTAATTAAACCAAAAGTTAGTATACATGCTATCAATCGTCGATCTATCTCTAACATGTTCAATATCTTCAAAATTGGAGGAACCAATAAAGGTATGAAAGCAATATGAATTGGAATTAAGTTTTGTGAAAAGATTGCCATTAATAATAAGAAAAGGAAAATAAGCACTTTAACTAAAACCTTTTTCCCCGACGCTCCATTTTGCTGAACCACTTTTAATATACTATTAATTAGTAATTCTGTGATACCTGTTTTAGAAATCGCAACTGCAAATGCGCCTAATAGCCCGTAGCTTAAGGCAACTTGTGCACCTCCGCCTAATCCGGCTTGAAATGC